>JAABRE010000027.1 GCA_011391125.1 Synechococcales cyanobacterium S06 | reverse complement strand
GTTGGGTATTGTTTATACTCCCAATGAAATTGTTAAATTCATGATTGAAAGTACGGATTATCTAGTACATAAACACTTTAATAAATTATTAGCTGATCCACAAGTTGAAATATTAGACCCTGCGACAGGTACAGGTACATTTATAACAGAATTAATCGAATATTTGCCGAAAGATAAGCTTAAATATAAGTATCAAAATGAGATTCATTGTAATGAATTGGCTATTTTACCATATTACATTGCTAACCTAAATATTGAATATACTTATCAGCAAAAAATGGAGGAATATGAGGAGTTTAATAATATTTGTTTAGTGGATACTTTAGATCATACTTCTTTTGCGCAAAAACAGGGCGATTTATTCGCCATGTCTTTGGAGACCCCCCCTATGTCCCCCCCTTGAAAGGGGGGGTTAGGGGGGGTGCGACAAAATGACCGTAAAATATCAGTAATTATCGGTAATCCTCCCTATAATGCAAATCAGCAAAACGAAAATGATAACAATAAAAATCGTGAATATCCTGCCATAGATAAGCGAATTAAAGATACTTATGTGAAGGAAAGTACCGCTCAAAAAACGAAGGTTTATGATATGTATGCGAGGTTTCTAAGATGGGCAACTGATAGATTAAATGAGAATGGAATTGTGGCATTTATTACAAATTCTTCTTTTATTAACTCTAAAGGATTTGATGGTTTTAGAAAAACTGTAGCTAATGAATTTGATTATATTTATACGATAGATTTAGGTGGAGATATTAGAGCAGGTGATACAACTGGTAATGTTTTTAATATTATGATAGGGGTTGCTATTACTTTTTTAGTAAAAAAATCTACCCCCCCTAACCCCCCCTTTCAAGGGGGGGAATTAAAGGGGGGGTGTCAAATATTTTATAATTCTTTAATTAATTTCAATAGTGGACAAGAAAAGCGGGATTATTTAGCTAAAACTAAATTTGATTCCCTTAATTTTACCCATATTACACCCGATAAAAATAATAATTGGATTAACCTAACTAATAATGATTTTGAAAGTTTAATTCCTTTGGTTGACAAGAAAAATAAACAAACTATTTTTGAGTTATATTCTAATGGAGTTGCTACGAATAGGGATGAATGGGTTTATGATTTTGATTTAGAAAATTTAATAGCTAAAAGTAAGTTTTTCATAGATGAATATAATCATGAAGTTAACAGATGGATTGAATATAAAAAAGATCATAATTATCAAGATATTAAACAAGAATCTAATCCCGTTGTCGATAATTTTCTTGGGGAAAGAAATTTAATTAAGTGGAGTAAAATGATCAAAAGAGATAAATTAAGAAAAGAAAAATTAGGTATTTTTTATCAAGAAGACTTAAGAAAAGCTCATTATAGACCTTTTGTCGCAAAATACCTTTATTTTGGTTATATTCCTATTGATATAAGAGGAGCACAACCGTTATTATTTAATAATACCAATTCAGTTAATCAAGTTATTTGTTTTGCTAATAATGAACAAACTGATTTTCTTATTTTAGCTATTAATACTTTATGTGACTTAAATTTTTGTGCCAGAGGAGCTACTTGTTTTGCCTTATATACTTATGATGAGGGAGGAAACAGACAGGAAAATATTACTGATTGGGGATTGCAGCAGTTTAGGGAATATTATCAACCCTCACCCCCCCAACCCCCCTCTCTCTCAGAGAGAGGGGGGAGAAGACTCCCCTCATCCTGTGGGAGAGGGGTAGGGGGTGAGGGTGAAATCACAAAAGAAGACATTTTCTATTACATTTATGGTGTTTTACATAACCCGAAATATCGCCAAAAATATGAGTTAAATTTAAAGCGAGAATTCCCAAGAATTCCCTTTTATGATGACTTTAATCAGTGGAAAAATTGGGGACAAAAATTAATGGATTTACATATTAATTATGAAACAATTAAACCTTATTCTGTGAAAAGAATTGACTTTACCCCCCCTACCCCCCCCTTTCAAGGGGGGGTTAGGGGGGGTAAGGGGGGTTGGGGGGTTATAAAACCCAAATTAAAAGTAGATAAAACCAAAAACCAAATATTAATAGATGATGTCACCACCTTAACAGAAATTCCCCCCGAAGTATGGGAATATAAATTAGGAAATCGGTCCGCAATTGAGTGGATTTTAGACCAATATAAGGAGAAAAAAGCGAAGGATCAAACTATTGCTGAAAAGTTTAATAATTATTGTTTTGCTGATTACAAAGAAACCGTAATTGACTTAATAATGCGGGTTACAACGGTGAGTTTAGAAACCATGAAAATTATTAAAGAAATAGAAAAGAGTGATTTTTCAAATTAGTCTTGACTATCGCTAACTGTACTGGTAAAGTGTTACAATATGAACAAAGAATATGTAATTTATGTTGGTGATGCTTTCCAGTTAGAGTGGTATTTTGAGGAAGATAGCAATAGTGCAGCGAGAGAGTATTTTTATTCACTACCAGAAAAACAGCAACTAAAATTTTTATTTCTAGTAAAAAGAATAGGTGATTTTGGTAAAATTAGTAATAAAGAACTATTCCGCAATGAAGGCGATAAAATATACGCTTTTAAACCACAACCTGATCGATTTTTATGCTTTTTCTTTACGGGTAAAAAAATTATTATAGCACTTGCCAAATTTATGAGGACTCTTTTCCCCCCTCTCCCTTTGGGATGAGGGGGGTAGGGGGGTGAGGGGTTGTATCTCATTTAATCTGAAAATGCTATATCACCAATGGTTTTTATAAAAAACAGCAAAAATTACCTCAAAAAGATAAGGAAAAAGCTATAAAATACATGAATGATTATATCAAAAGAAATGAAAAAGGAACATATTATGAATAAAAATAATGAAAGCTCAACCTTTAATAAATTAATGGAAAATCCCGAATTTAAAGCTAAATTAGAGGAAGGATATCAGGAATTTTTACTCTCTGAATTATTAATTTCCTTAATGGAAAATGACCAGAAATCCGTACGTCAATTAGCAAAAGAAGCGAAGATTTCTCCTTCTGTAATTCAAGATATTCGTTCTGGAAAACAAAAAGATTTAAAACTTACTAATTTATTACAAATAGTTAAGGCCTGTGGTTATCGTTTAACCCTTGAAAAAGGAGAAGAGCGTATTTATTTAGTCTCATAATGTTAGTTTTCTGAAATATAAAAAATGTCGTGTTGTGAGTGTGAAAATCATGAAGATTATTAAAGAAATGAAAGGTAACAAACCTTTATACCTCAGTTAATTCGATAATATTACCGTCAGGGTCTTGAATAAATAAAGCGGCCCTTCCCGAGGCACTCATTTGCGTTTTATAGCCCTCATTTTCCAGGTAATTTTTAACAGTTTTAACGTCTTTTATTCCTAATGCAATGTGAGGATTACGCCCTATTTTTTCGCTATTTACTAATTTGTGATTTTGGTTATTTTCTACTATTAAATGTAGTTGAAAAGCGCCGATTTGATACCATATTCCGTCATATTTTAAAGGGCGATCGACTTTTTTTAACCCTAAAATATGACTATAAAAATGTTCCGCTTTTGTTAAATCTGAAACTAAAATTGCAGTGTGAAGATGGCTAATTATTTCCATATAAAAAAATTTAAGGCTCTCCCGACTTTTTGGGGTAAAATCGATAATTTGATACAATATTTAAGATGGTGGGTTACGCTGCCCATCAAAACTCCCGAATTTGTTATAGCATTTTCATTTGACATTTTACCTCTCTTTCCCCCTCTCCCTTTGGGATGAGGGGGGTTGGGGGGGTGAGGGGTATATAACACTTAATCGGAAAGTGCTATATCAAAATCACGAAGGGCTGCTAACCCACCCTACTGTGTGAAGATGGCTAATTATTTCCATATAAAAAAATTTAATTAACAATTATTAATTGTTAATTGTTAATTGTTACACACTCCTTAATAAAGTAGCCGCAATGTCCTGTAAGGGGAGGACTTTTTTAGCCGCTCCAAGGGCGATCGCCTCCTTGGGCATTCCGAAAACTACGGAACTTGCTTCATCTTGGGCAATGGTGAAACCGCCGGCTTGACTCATGGCTAAAAGTCCGGCCGCTCCATCCCTGCCCATACCAGTCAACAAAATTCCGATCGCATTACTACGGTAATACTGCCCTACGGATTGCAAAGTCACCGTCACAGAAGGGCGGTGGCCGTCAACAGGCGGCAGACTGCTGCAAAGAAAACGTCCCATGGAATTAATTTGCAAATGTTGGTTTTCGGGGGGAAAATAGACCACCCCAGCTTGGGGAATTTCGCCATGGACAGCCGTTTTAATCGGCAAAGGGCAACTTGTAGCCAACCAATCCAATAAACCGGATAAAAACCCCATACTAATATGTTGAACACAAATTAGGGGATAGGGGAAACCGGGTTTTAATTGACTTAAAATAGCTTGTAAAGCTTGAGGACCGCCGGTGGAAGCTCCAATCACCACGATTTTAGTGGCGGTTTTGCCGCTAAATTGGGGAGGAGCAGAGCTCGGAGGAGGAGCTGGAATTGCTACCGTCTGGGAAAGACGGGACTTTTTGCGGGTAAAGACCTTAACTCCAGCAATTACCCTCACCTTATTGATCAACTGAGTTCTCATCAATTCATAATCAGTTATTGTACCAGCGCGGGGCTTCGGAATTACATCAACAGCTCCCGCTTCCAGTAAATCGAACACATGACGGATGTCGTCTTCCTGTACTGATGCACTAATCACCAAAATAGGACGAGGGCATTTTTCCATTACCTCTGAGGTAAATTCCAACCCGTTCATTTTCGGCATATGTAAATCAGTGCAAATGACATCAGGTTGCAGTTTATAAACTAACTCCAAACCTTCTATACCATTGACAGCAGTGCCTACCACCTCAATGTCTGGCGCTGAATTAAAAATCTTTTTAAGGATGGTGGTGACAATGATCGAATCTTCGACTAAAAGCAATTTAATGGCCATTATTTTAAACTAATCGTTTTAAAGTATCTACGAGAATATCCTGATTAAAGTTCCCCTTGGTGATATAGGCATTCGCTCCCGCCGCGGCACCTTTTCTTTTATCTTCATCAGAGGCCAGAGAGGTGACTAAAATAATCGGTAATTCGCTATATTCAGGGATTTCACGAATTTTGGTCGCTAGGGTTAACCCATCCATATTCGGCATTTGGATGTCAGAAACCACGGCATCGAAATGACGACTTCTTAATTTATTGTAACCGTCTAGGCCATCCACTGCGGTAACAACTTCATATCCCGCTGCTTCTAAAATGCGTTTTTCTTGGGTTCTAATGGTAATCGAATCTTCCGCCAATAAAACTACCTGTTGGGTACTTTCTACTACTTCTTCCCTTTCACGACTAAATCCTCCCCCAGTTTGTCTTTGTAGGGATTTGAGTAAATCTGGGGGATTAATAATCATGCACACTTCCCCTGTACCAAGGATAGTCGCTCCCGTGATATTTCTCACCCGTTTTAACAGTTTACTTTGGGGTTTAATCACCACATCCTGAGTATCGATCAGGCGATCGACAAACACGCCAAATTTTTCATCGCCGACGTTTAATAAAATACAGGGTATTTGCTTGTGCATTTTGCTTTGCTTTTCGGGTAATTCTAAGAGTTGCGCCAAGGAAGCAACTGAGACACCTTGATTATCTAAGGCGATCGTCTCCTTACCTTCAATGGTGAAAATTTGCTCAGGAGAGACTAACAGATTAGTCTGTACATATTCAATGGGAACTCCGTGGGTAATGCCGGCTACTTCCACAAGCAAAACATTAGCAGTGGCCAAAGTTGTACCTAATTGAATCCTAAAAGTGCAACCTTCCCCGAGTTTGGAATCAATTTGGATTTGACCTTTTAATTTTTTGACGTTAGTTTGTAGGACATCTAAACCAACACCCCTTCCTGAGACTTCCGTGACAAAACTACGGGTGGAAAATCCAGGGGCTAAAATTAAGGAATAAAGCTGATTATCGCTCATGACATCCAACTCTTCCGGGTGATACATTCCCCGTTTGATGGCGGTTTTTTTGATTTTCTGTAGGTCTAAACCCTGACCATCGTCTTGTACTTCGATAATAATATTACTGGCTGTTTGATAGCCTTTTAAGCGAATTGTACCCGTTCTTGGTTTCCCCATTTTTTCCCGGTCTTGGGGAGTTTCAATCCCGTGATCAACTGCATTCCTTAAAATGTGCATTAAGGGGTCCTTAATTTCTTCGAGGATTTGCTTATCTGCGGCGGTTTCTCCCCCTTCAATCATTAATTCGATCTCTTTCCCCTCTTGTTTAGCCAAATCCCTCACTAAGCGCGGAAATAGCTGGAATACGGTGGAAAGGGGTAACATTCTCAGGGTGCTTATTTTTTCTTCTAAATCCTCGCTAATAATATCCAAACGGGTACTATTCTCGCTGGCGGAAATCCGCAAACGTTGGATCACTTCTTCTAAACGCTCTTGATAAGTGTCTTCATTTTCGCTGAAATAGTGTCTTTGATATTTGCGATTTTTCCATTCTTCCCACAGATTTGTTAATATTTCAATTTCATTGGCTGTATGGGCAATGCGAATTTTGGTGACGGTTAATTCCCCGGTTTGGGTCATTAACGCATCTAAATGTTGGGTTTTAACTCGAATTGTGTCAATGCGATAAGGTTGACCGGCTGTTGGGGCAGAAACCATGGCATCCGTTTTGCTGGGAGTGGGCGCAATATTGGCTTTTTTAGGAGCATGAACCACGGGAGAAGCTGGGGGAGTTTCTTCTATTTTGACAACGGGTTTGGCTTCTTTGGGTTCTGGTTTGACGGTTTTTTCTGGTATTATTAATTCCGCTTGTTGTTGTTGTGGTTTCTCCAGCTCTGTTTCACTTTCTTTGCTAACATTTTCTGGTAATTCACTGAGCAGGTTTTCCACTGTTATTGCGCTGGGTTTACCTGTAATTGCTTCGCTAATTAACTGCTCAATTCCTATTAAAAAATGCTGGATTTTATGGATTATTTCTGCGGTAATATTTACCTTATTTTTAATTAAGTTATCTAAGTGTTCTTCTAATTTTTCAGCGCCGATTTCAACGGATTCTACTCCAATAATAATTGAGTCAGTTTTTAAGCTTTCTGCTGTTGCTAATAATTCAGCTAAGGTTTCTTGATCAGCTCCATTTTTTTCGAGTTTTTCTAAACAGGATTTAATTCTTTCTAAATGTTTTTTACTGGAACTTTGATACATTTCTCGCAAGTCGTCATCGTCAATTAAACTGACAAATCCTTCGTTTGATTCGCTTTTTTCTGGTTCTGTTTCTGTTATTTCTAACTCAATATCTTCTAGTTCTGGAGGAGATTTTTCTGCCTTCATGGCAGTCATTAATTCAGATACAATTTCATCCGCATTTAGGCCGCAAGGTTCATCGGTAATCGCTTCTTCTACCATCTTTTTCAAAGCATCTAAAGCTTGATAAAGGCGATCGCTTAACTGGGAATTTAAGACAATTTCTTCTTTATTTATGCCGACAATAATATCTTCGACTTTGTGAATTACTTTCTCAATATCTTCTAATCCTAATATACGAGAATCTCCTTTTAAACTATGAGCTTCTCTCATCAACTCCACTAAAATCTCTCTTTGTTCGGGATTTTTTTCTAAACTTAATAACCCTGATTCTAATTTTTGTAAATGTTCTTCACTGGAAACTTGATATAAACCTCTTAATTCATCGTCTTCAATAAATGCCATTTTTTTGACCTTCCTTTTATCTATTTTTACTGGTTTTTTTACTTAATTCTTAGTAAGGATAATTTACCAATTACCCCGACAATTTTGTTTAATATAACTCATTTTTTAAATCATTTGTTTTAACTCCGAGGCAGTTTCTGTTAATTTTTGTGTACCTACTTTTGTCTGAGTAATCAGAATTGCTGTTTTGTTACTTTAAATTGTTCGACCTGCTTCGACTATTTTTTCAAAGGCGATCGCCCAATAGTCGGTTCAAGAAGTAAGAAGTTTGACCTTCCCGAATTGAACCAGAAATAAATTTTTTTTCTGGGTAGGTACAAGACCTACCCCTACAAAAGGCCCCCTGGGTAGGTACAAGACCTACCCCTACAGTACCTACCTCCCCAATTTATTTGGTAGTTTTGGTTCAATTTATGAGGGCAGATTAGGGAAAACTAGCAAATAAAGAACAGAAGTAGCCAAATCTAAGGGCATTTTATGGATTAACTTGCTCTTTTTTGGGTTAATCCTTTATTTTTCGATTTGTCAGCTAGTAACATTATATTAAATTGTGTGATCTTAACTTAACCTCCTTAGTTTTTGTAAAAAAACTTTATATTTAATTATGAAATTTTGTAAAAAAACTTTTGATTTGTCTTGAGTAAATGTATGATTGTTATAATGAGAGAAACAGGAACTAAACTATAAACAATAATTATGTTTTTAAAAGTCTAATTACTAGGATAATCTATTAGGATAGATTGGTCAATAAAGAAGAAAATAAAATATAGTTACAATCAGTAAATTAACATAGGAGTAGTAATAAAAAAAAAATGGGTACAAACACTACATTAATAACACTAAATAACTTAAGTAAACAACTTGAAAGTTTAGCAAATAATAAAGCTACCGGACGATTAGTATTACAAAATGGTAATGTTTTAGAAACTTTAGATTTAGTTCATGGTCGTTTATTATTTATTAGGGATGGAGTTCATCGAGTCAGAAGAATATCAAGAGCAATCCAAAAAACCTGTCCTAAATGGGAAATCAAATCAGAGAAATTATCCAAAGAAAGTTTATGGGAATACGACTTACTTTATCAAGGAATTTGTCAAAAACAAATTAGTTTAAGTGAAGCAAAAGCGGTAATTAGTTCCGTGGCCGAGGAATGTTTATTTGAGTTAGGAGAAAGTCCAGATACTAGCAGTAATTGGAAAGGTGTTGACAAAACAGAGACTCAGTTATCCCTTGGTTTAGCCCTATCGACAGTCGAAATTCAGTCAGTAATTACTAATGTTAAACAATTACAAGAAGACTGGCAAAAAATGGGTTTAGGAACTATTAGTCCCTCATTTGTACCTAAATTAAAAGAAGGAGTAAAAGCCGAAGAAATCTCAGTTTTAGAAAAATATCTCAATGGTAGATACACCATCTGGGATATTGCTTTAAGAATTAATAAATCTGTGGCCATGGTAACTCGTCATTTAGTACCTTTAGTAAGCAAAAAAATCATCGAATTTAAAAGAATTGGTGATTTATCTGCACCTTTTTTAAAGGATAAAGATACCGATTCTGGAGCAGAAAAAACTACAGATACTACTAAGAAAAAAGTAGTTAAAGAAAATATTTTAGTTGCTTGTATTGATGATAGTCCCATCGTAGCTTTAAGTCTGAAAAAAATTCTTGAACCTGCTGGTTATAAGGTCTTAGTAATAAATGAACCCATGCACGGTTTTGCCCAATTAATTGATAATAAACCTGATTTTATCTTTTTAGACTTAAATATGCCGAATGCAAATGGTTATAGTGTTTGTCAATTTTTGCGCAATACTCCTGTTTTTGAAACTGTACCAATTATTATTTTAACTGGTCAAGATACCTTAATTGATCGCGCTAGGGCAAAATTAGTCGGAGCTACCGATTTTCTCGGCAAACCCCCCAATGCGGACATGGTATTAGGTTCGATTAGTAAATATTTATTAGCAGTTGATAGTTAATTGTTATCTATCCCTCACCCCCTCTTTCTAAGCAGGGTTGTTTCAAATACGGTGGGGGATTAGGGTATTGGGGGATTGGGGGATTGGGGTATTGGGGGATTGGGGTATTGGGGTATTGGGGGATTGGGGGATTGGGGTATTGGGGTATTGGGGGATTGGGGTATTGGGGTATTGGGGGATTAGGGGATTAGGGTATTGGGGGAACTATATTCTTAAATCTCCAACTCCCTACTTCTCCAGCTCCCTACTTCCCCAACACCCTACCTCCCCAACTCCCTACCTCCCCAACACCCTACTTCCCCAACACCCTACCTCCCCAACTCCCTACTTCCCCAACTCCCTACCTCCCTACTTCCCCAACTCCCCAACTCCTATTAATTGATTTACACCATTTCTTTTAAATTAGTGGTTGCTTCAGTGAGTTTTTGTGTACCAATGCGGGTTTGACCAATACCCGTGGCGGTTTCCCTCGCACCTTGGTTAATACTATTCATAGCATCCAAAACCTGTTTAATCGCATCAACTTGTTGTTTCAAAGTTAAGGAAATTTGCTGGTTATTTAACACAACGTTATTAACAGATTGGGCAACTTCGGCGAAAGCCATGGCGCTTTTTTGTGCAATATGAACAGAGGAATCCACGCTTTTTGTACCTTCGTCTGTCACCATAACGGTGGAATTAATGGAGTTTTGGACTTCGGAAACCAAATTATTAATTTTTTCCGCAGATTGACGACTTTGATCGGCTAATTTGCGGATTTCCGACGCAACCACCGCAAAACCCTTACCATGTTCCCCAGCTCTCACCGCTTCAACGGCAGCGTTTAACGCCAACATATTCGTTTGGTTCGCCAAGTCGGACACAAGTTGGGAAATATTACCAATTTGACCGGTTTGATCACTTAAACGGAGGATTTGTTGGGCGATCGCTCCAACTTTATCCTTAAGTAGATTCATCTCGCCAAGGGTTTCTTCCACGGAGCGATTACCATTATCCGCAACCTGTAAAGCTTGTTGGGCAGCCATGGCAGCGGATTCCGCTTGTTGGGCCGACTGTTGGGAAGAAGCACCCAACTCATCCATGGTGGTGGTAGTTTCATTAACCGATGCTGCTTGTTGACTAGCAGTGCGTTCCTGTTGTTCCACCGTGGCCATAATTTCATGGGAAGAACTGGCAATCACACTGGATGCTTCGTCAATGCGGCGGGTAATATTAAAGTAGATGATAAATGCAAATATCAAAGAAGCAGCCACAATGAAACTACTGGAAATTATGACCACTGTCACCAAACTATTTAAACTATCGTCTTGTTTTTTCCCAAATTCTTCAAAAATCTTTTTCTGTTCGTCCTCAAATTCAGTCAACAAGTTGACTATATTTGTTATTTGATCTCGTCCGCCTTCTTTTTTCCATAAAGCAATGGCTGCAGCTTGTCCTTTTGTATCGACAGTTTCTATTAATAATTGATTAATTTTTTCTAATTCTCGAAAGTTAACTTCGACTTCATCAAGTCTTTTTATTTGCTCATCATTTTTGATCAACTCTTGAATATTTGTAAAATGTTCGTCAAAAATCGCTTTTGACTCTTCCACGCTTTTTAAACTCGTGGGATTCGCATCTAATAGATAACCCCGGGTTGCCCTTGATGTTCCTTGAACACCTCGAATAATATTGGTTAACTCTTGGAATGACAAACTAACACGGTCAACTTCCTCAACAGCCACCTTGGTATTATTGATATTCCATACTACCAGCAAAGGAGAGATGATCGATAAAACTACGGGAATAGCATAGCCAATTCCAATCCAATATCTAATTTTTAAACCTTGATTACTGCTCATTTTTTAGTCCTCATTTTGTGTGAATTATAATTTAGGGTTGATTCCCTTTGCGCCCTCTAAATCCTCCTTTTTAAGGGCGACTTCCATCCCCCCAATCCCCCAATCCCCTAAATCCCCACCGTTTTTAACAACTGACGCATGATTCAGTCCTAGGGATTTAGGGGGATCAAACTTAAGCAGCTTGATCTACTGTTAAGTTACCACTAAGTAAAATTTTAGGTAGGTCAAGAATGCTCATCATTTTGTCGTGATAGGGTGCAGCACCCTGCAAATATTCATCATTAATGGAATGAATTGCAGTAGGTACAGTGGTTATTTCTTGGGGATTTAAAAACATAACATCATAGACTTCTTCCACCGTAATTCCTGCTACTATATCTTGTACTTGTACCACCATGGCCTTATTATTTTTGTTAATATTTTTTAAGGGTAAATTTAACAATCCACAGACATCGATTAAAGTTAAAATTTCGCCCCTTAAATTCATATTACCGATAATATGAGATGGCGCGCAAGGTACAGGAGTTACTTTCTTAATCTCGCTAAATTCCCGCACCAATTTTAAGTCGATTCCGAAAAATTCCTCATTTAAAATAATCACAGCTAAAGGTTTTAAACCAGTAACATCTTCGGTGTCAGTTGACTGTTGTAAAGCTTCCGCTCTTTTCTTAAAAACTGCCCTTTCTTCGGGAGTTGCATTGGGACAAAAAACGCGTTTCTTCTTTAAAAAATCGGCGTTTAAATTAGTTTGATCTTCATTTTCTGCACTTTCAAAATCGACATCTTGTTTGACTACATACTTAAGTAATTTTTCCGCATCAATTAAAATTAAAATATCTGAATCACTTCTGGCCACTCCAGTAATAAACTTTTTACTATCAAGTTTTCCTAATTTTCTTCCGTGGGAAAGTTCTTTGGTAATATCATCTCCATTGATATTCCTAACCTCAATCACCTGGTTTACCATCAATCCTACCCTGATTTCCTCTGATCTCAAAACGATTACAGTATCAGATAATCGGTAATCCGGTGACTCATAACCAAAACGTAAATTCAGATCCATTACTGGTAAGATATCCCCACGGACATTGACCACGCCAACAATATCGGGAGGAGCTTCGGGAATGGGGGTTAACTCGGGTAACGAAAAAATCTCCTCCACCAACATGGTTGTAATACCATATAGCGATGTGTTGAGATTAAAAATTAAATAAGGATAATCTTCCATTTATTAGTCTCCTTATCACTAACTCAGTTGTTTTTTTAGCAATTCCATTAACTCAGATACTGTAGCATATTCTAAATGTTCTAGCCGATCTTTTGGCGCTAATTTGGTTAATAATTGTAAAGCCGTTTCTCTCATTTTCAAGGCACGTTTTGTATCCCCTTCTTGTTGATAAATCTGACCTAAATCTAGATATCCGGGGATAAAATTCGCATCTAAATAAATAATTTTCTTTAACAATTGTTTACTTTCATTAACCTTTCCTTGATCTTCTGAAATTTTTGCCAATAAATAATAGGGTTCGACGGCAAATTCATTGAACTTCAAAGCTAGTTGACAATTTTTGATCGCTTCTTCGTGTTGTCCGATATTGGCATAAATCTTAGCAATAATATAGTAAGCTTTAAAGCTTTGACTGTGCTTTTTAAGGTATTCTTTAACTTTCTCAATAGCTAAATTATATTGCTTTTGTTTAAAGAATATTTCCGCTTGTTCCAACAATTGTTCATCGGGTTTTTTGGTATTTTCAAAAGGTATAGTTGTCGGTGGATATGGGATGGGTTGAACGACTGGAGGAACAAATAAAGCTGGTGTTTGAATAGGATTAGAAAGGTTATTTGTTAAGGTAGGAAATGTGGGCAATGTGGGTAAAGTGGGACTTGTCGGTAAGCTATTTTGCTCCATATTTCCGAGTAAATTAGCATTTTGAAAAGGATTATTTAAGGGCAAAATACCATTAATTTGATTCTCTTTTTGATATAACAAAGACTCAGGAAAAATATGGGTTTTATATTTACGTAAATCTTGACCTGATAATTCTGCATGACCTGTCAGTAAATAACCTCCGGGTTTTAAGGTCTCATAAAATTTATCTAAAACCTCCGTAATTGCCGCAGGTTGAAAATAAATAAAGACATTTCTACAAATGATTAAATCCATATCCCTAACCAGACTATTTTCTGAGGGATATTTGTCTTTTACTAAGTTTAAACCACCAAAGTTGACAATTTTTTTGATCTGAGGATTAATTTGATATTGATTATTAATTACTTTGAAATTCGTCTTGGTTATCTCATCGTTGACCATCCTAAATGACCAGGTGGTATAAACTCCTTTTTTCGCTTTATTTAAGGCATTTTCATTAATATCTGTACCCAAGATCATCACATTCCATAAATCCAAATCTGGAATCATGTCCCTGAGCAAAATTGCCAAGGAATAAACTTCTTCTCCACTGGAACATCCCGCACTCCAAATCCTAATATTTCGACTCTCAATATTAGTTTTCATAATATTAGGAATAATCTGATTTCTCAGCAAATTAAACTGACCTTGATCCCGAAAAAAATAACTTTCAGTATTTGTTAAGTTACTAATTAAAGTAATCCATTCTTGGTTACTTTCTTGATCTGAATAATTTAATAAATTATAGTATTCTCTCAGGGAATTTAACCTCAGAGATTTCATTCTTAAATTGATATTCTGTACTAAGACAGAAATTTCAGAATCTCTAATTTTTAATCCTGTATATTTAGCAATTAAATTAATAAAATTAGTTCTTAATTCACCCTCAAAATCGACTTGATCAAACATCTAATTAACCCCTACCTACAACGATTTTCGCTCATTTTAACCATGGATAATCCCCAATTTAACATTATATAAGCAATCAGCTATAACTTATGAGCAATTGCGACGTTTTTTCTCCTTATTTTCCCAAGTGTTGCTGTCTTTGATCAAAGAAAAGGAGATGAGGTGCGATCGCCATTGACTGAAAACATCTTATTTTTTTATTCAAAGTAAAAAATACTAAAATCTAAAAACCAAGTTACCAATTTATAGTAATTTCAATTAAGATTAGAACAGTTAAAAAATAGGTTCGTAGTTGCGCTTTAGCGCTTCTTAGGACTAAAGTCCAACAACAAACTAAAAACTTTTGTTTACTTTTTATTGAGAATTACTATATATTTAATGTTGAGGAGCTAATTGTTAATTTGGTAGCCAATTCTCTAAATTTAACTCATTTATTCTTGATAAATCACTATCATTGGAAACAACAATGAATCCTTTAACAATAGCAGTTGCAGCGATTAAAATATCTTCTGTTTGTATGGGTAATCCCCTTATTCTTAAATCTGCGTGTATTTCAGAAGCTTTTTCTAAAATTGCCAAATCATCTAATAAAATAATCTGATAATCTTGGCAAATGAAATCAAATATTTTCATTTGTTTAGTTGCTTTTACCGCAATTAAACCTCTTTTTATTTCAAAATATAGCACTTGCCAAATTTATGAGGACTCTTTTCCCCCTCTCCCTTTGGGATGAGGGGGGTAGGGGGGTG
Organism: Synechococcales cyanobacterium S06; assembly: GCA_011391125.1. Classification (GTDB taxonomy): domain Bacteria; phylum Cyanobacteriota; class Cyanobacteriia; order Cyanobacteriales; family JAABRE01; genus JAABRE01. The sequence goes on along the minus strand of JAABRE010000027.1, from coordinate 41,278 downwards.
AGGGGTTGTATCTCATTTAATCTGAAAATGCTATAAGTGATACAACTGATAGATAATAAAACTTTTTGAGATGTTAATTCTTCTAATTTATTCTTGGTTCTGAGATCATTTCTTAACGCTAAAGAAACGATATTTGTATCTAATAAATAAGTCATGATTCTACTTCCTTTTAATCATTTCATCAAAAATTGTGAGTTGTTCTGGTGTTAATTCTTTTAACATTCCTGACATCATTTCTGTGGACAGAATAAAGCTACAATTTTCCTTTAATTCCTGATCTGTCATACTATTAAATTCGTCAATGGCTAAGTTTTTTTGATATATAGTAATTCCAATTAAGATTAGAACAGTTAAAAAATAGGTTCGTAGTTGCGCTTTAGCGCTTCTTAGGACTAAAGTCCAACAACAAACTAAAAACTTTTGTTTAATTTTTATTTGGAATTACTATAGTTTAAATAAATGTTCAATCATCTCAGCTTGGTTAAGTTCTTCTTTAAATAAAGGTCGTTCTGACCTTAAAATAGATACTGTTTTCTCTATTCTTTTGAGTCTGATGTCGTGATCAATTGTGTTAGTTAACATAAGTTATTCTCCTTAATTAATTAGTGATTTCTATTCAGATTATAGCGCAGTTAAATTGAAAATTTAAGCGGTATTTAGCGCCAAAAAATAAAGAGGCAATTCCTAACGAATCACCCCTCTATCTATTTTCAGACTAAATTAGTCGCTTATTTTACGCTAACTTTAGCGCCTGCATCTTCAAGTTTTTTCTTGACAGCTTCAGCATCGTCTTTGGTGGTAGCTTCTTTAACAGCTTTGGGAGTAGATTCAACTAAATCTTTAGCTTCTTTGAGACCTAAACCGGTGATTTCACGAACAATTTTGAGGATCGCGATTTTCTTGTCAGCAGGTACTTCTTCGAGAACTACGTCAAATTCTGTTTTTTCTTCAACAGCTTCCGCAGGAGCAGCAGCAGCCATCATCATCATACCGCCAGCAGGAGCCGCAGCACTAACGCCGAAAGTTTCTTCAATTTGTTTAACTAATTCAGCAGCGTCTAAAAGACTTAAAGTTTTTAGCTTTTCTAAAATTTCATCGGTTACAGCAGACATTGTTTAAATCTCCTTTTTGGATTAACAAAAACAAAAAATTGGTAAAAGAATTAACTTTCTTGTTCGGAAACGGCTTTGATTCCTCGTGCCAAACTGGCAGGAACTTCTTTGACACCCACCGCAATTTTGGTCGCGAGAGCATTGATAGCACCGGCAATTTGACCCATAAGTTGTTCTTTGGATGGTAAATCGCCAATGGCTTCAACTTCAGCTTTCGACAAGGCCAGACCTTCCATCACACCACCGCGTAATTCGCTTTTTTTGGTGGCTTTCTGAAATTCTTTGTAGGCCTTGATTGCACCGCTAATGTTGTCATTAACGACTAAGAACGCTGATGGCCCAGCCAAAAACTTGGTCATGGGTTGCCAGTTTTCATCGTCTTTAATCGCCCGTTGCATAAAGGTATTTTTAGTCACCTTACAAATCGCACCGGTGGGACGGAGGCGATTTCTCAAATCACTGATTTGAGCAACTGTCAGACTTTCAAAATCAATGACTACTGCTAATTGTGACTCGCTTAAAAGGTCTTTTAACTCCGCCACAATTTGATCTTTATTTTCCTTGGATCTTCCCAATCTAATCTCACCTCCTTTAACGGGGAAATTGGCTTTTCATAACAAAACCCCTGACGACAGCGCCGGGGTTCAATGTACTGGCCAAGGAATCTCCCACACCCTGTAGCACAGGCATCTTGCCGCGTACGTGGTGAGATTTTCTAGACTCGTAATCAACCTCGGTAGGAAATTAAGCTTTATGCACCTACTGTCTTCGGTTTTGTTATTCAATTTTTCACTGGTTAGGCCAGTATAACACACCTAACCAGAAATTGCAATTAATTTTCTGTTAATTTTAAATCCCGCAGACCGGAAATATCTACTTCAATGGACGGCCCCATGGAAGAGGAGATATAAACAGAGCGCCAATAACGGCCTTTAGCTCCCGAAGGACGACGTTGATCAATTACTTCCTGTAAAGCTTTTAAGTTTACCAATAAATCCTCAGCCGCAAAGGAAGACTTACCGAACATCACGTGCACAATACCCGTTCTGTCCGCCCGAAATTCCTGTTTACCGCCTTTAAATTCGGCGATCGCACCGGCTAAATCCGTGGTAACAGAGCCGCCTTTTGGTGAAGGCATCAAACCCTTAGGACCTAAGACTCGACCTAATTTTGCCACTTGGGGCATCATATCGGGTGTAGCGATGAGAAGGTCAAAATCCATTCTACCTTGGAGGATTTCTTGGATTAATTCTTCAGAACCATAGACATCAGCACCAGCAGTGGCTGCTTCCTGTACTTTTTCCCCTCTAGCAATAACAGCGACTCTGACGGTTTGTCCTGTACCTTTGGGGAAACTTACGGTGGTTCTCAGTTGTTGGTCCGTGTATTTGGGATCAATTCCCAAACGCACGTGAACCTCGGCGGTTTCATCAAATTTAGCGGTAGCGGTCTCTTTGAGTAGTTTTAGCGCTTCCAAAGGTTCATAGGCCTTTGGTTCTACCTTGGCTAACAGCGCTTTTAAGCGACGGGAAATTTTCTTGGCCATGTTATTCTCCTTGGGTTGTTAACGAGGCGATCGCCTCTCCCCTATTTGTTTACTTTTATCTCAATTAGTCTTTAATTGCCACACCCATATTACGGGCAGTACCAGCGACAATTTTCATGGCTGCTTCAATGTCATTGGCATTAAGGTCAGGCATTTTCGTAGTCGCAATTTCTCTGAGTTGGTCTCGGGAGATACTTGAAATAATTTGCTTGTTAGGTTGAGCAGAACCTCTCTCTACGCCAGCGGCCTTTCTGATTAAAACAGAAGCCGGAGGAGTTTTAAGAATAAAAGTGAAACTGCGGTCTTCAAACACCGAAATTTCCACCGGAATAATCATCCCGGGTTGATCGGCGGTTTTGGCGTTATATTCTTTACAGAATGCCATAATATTCACACCATGTTGACCCAAAGCAGGACCAACCGGAGGCGCTGGGTTAGCTTTTCCCGCAGGAAGAGCTAATTTAATAATCGCTACAACTTTTTTAGCCATGGTTAATTTTGTTTTTCTATCTGATCAAATTCCAATTCTACTGGAGTTTCCCTACCAAAGATCGATAATAGCGCTTTTAATTTACTCCGCTCTGGGAACACTTCGACAACTTCGCCATCAAAATCCTTGAATGGACCAGCGAGCACTTTTATTTGATCGCCAATATTCAGATTTATCTTGACTACGACATCTTGCCCTTCGGCTTGTTTAAATATGCGATCTACCTCTTTCCTTGTTAGAGGTACGGGGGTAACGTGACCTCTTCCTCTACCATAGCGGCGTTTTTGCTCCGCTCCGACAAAGTTGATTACATGGGGCGTATTTTTGATGACCTGCCAAGCATCGTCATCCATGATCATTTGAACTAAAACATAGCCCGGAAATACCTTTTCCTGACCATGTTGACGAGAACCGTCTTTGCGGATCTTTACGATTTGGGCCTGGGGAATTTGGACTTCTAAAATGCGATCGGCTACGTCTAGGGTATGAATACGCTGATCCAAATTCGTTTTCACGCGTTTTTCACAACCGGAAGCCACCTGCACTGCGTACCAATGGGGTTTTTTCCGTTTGACATCGTCTAAATCCAGATCCAACTCTAGGTCTTCTCCTAGATTTTCTTCTGTATAATCGTCATCAAAAGTCATCAAAATACCTTCCCTGCTCCCCAAACAAAGAGTTTATCCACTAGGGATATGGTCGTTGCTACCAAAATCACCATTAAAATGACGGCGGCTGACTCACTTAGCAATTGCTGACGTGATGGCCAAACTACCTTAGCTAATTCTTCTTTGGTTTCATTGGCAAATTTATTCAGATCTAGCTTATTAGCTTTATCGGCTGCTTCTTTTTTGTCGGTTTTTGCCAGTTCTTGATTGGCCACAACTACTCTCCCTCCTAAATTAAGCCTAGGTTAGTCTAGTTTACCACTTTTAGGGTCAGCCACAACTTGCCACTTAATGACTTTTGTAGCTTAACTAACTTTTGCTTTTTTCTAAGCAATCTATCTTTATAGCATGGAAATGGTTTTTTGTCAAGGGTTTCTTTTCTCACGCTAAGGGGATTGTCGGTTGGCATCCTAATTCTGGGTTTCTTTTCTCACGCAAAGGCGCTAAGGCGCTAAGGAGATTGTCGGTTGGCATCCTCATCCTGGGTTTCTTTTCTCACGCAAAGGCGCTAAGGCGCTAAGGAGATTGTCGGTTGGCATCCTCATCCTGGGTTTCTTTTTTCACGCAAAGGCGCTAAGGCGCTAAGGGGATTGTCGGTTGGCATCCTAATTCTGGGTTTCTTTTCTCACGCAAAGGCGCAAAGGCGCTAAGGGGATTGTCGGTTGGCATCCTAATTCTGGGTTTCTTTTTCCTAGAGTTAATTAAGGAGCTTCTTATCGCAAGTTGTTGTATATTGAGATGGTGTTTTAGCTTTCTAGTTGATTCGATTAAATCAGAATATGCGTATTTGTTTTCAACCTAATTGTTTAACTCAAAATCATTCTCTTTCTAACTATTGTCAAAGATGTGTTAGTAATTTAATTCTAAATGACCGTTTTTTTGCTGTTAAAATTCTTGGAGAATATCCTTTTTCTCGCTCTTTTTTGGCTAAGGATCAACAAAACTATTGTTATTTTATTAAGCAGTTTTTTCTCACAGATAAAACTAGGAATAGTGGTGAAGATTTATCTGTTTTATTTAATCAGAATGTTATTAAATTTAAGGCTTTGGCTCAATATGACCACATACCTAAGTTGTTGGATTCTTTTACAGAGGGTGATTATTTATATTTAATTCATGAGTTTATTGAGGGCGAAAATTTGTTACACGAGTTAACAAATAAGGGGAATTTTAAGGAAGATCAGATTGGAGTTTTATTAATTAATATTTTAAATATCCTTAATTTTGTTCATGGTAATAATTTCATTCATGGCAATATTAAACCGGAAAATATTATCAGAAGGAACGATAATCAATTATTTTTGGTTAATTTTTTCGAGTTAAATCCAGTCAGCTTTTCTCAGGAATTAATTGCCAAGGATTTATCTAGTTTGGGGTTTACTTGTTTATCTTTACTGACTGAAATTAAGCTAAATAATTTATTTGATTTGGGAGAAAATGCTTTGAATTTGTGCGCTAATTCTGTTAGTAATGAGTTGGTAAAAATATTGGCTAAATTAGTGGAAAAAGCTCCTGAAAAAGCCTATCAATCTGCTGATGAGGTGTTAAATGACCTTAATTATTGTGCCATTTTTTTAGAAAATAAGTCAGATTCTAGTTTAGTTTCTCTTAATATTTTTTTAGAAACTGTAGAAACTGTGCCAAATAATCAGATATCTTATTCTAGTGAGTTAATTTCTGTGGAAACAAGGGAAATAATAAGTGAAAATTATCCTAATTATTTAACTGAATTTTATCCCCTTAAAGGAATTATCTCAGCACTTTTAAATTACCTTGACAATCAAAGAGAAATAAATCTGCAAACACAATTACAAGAGATAAAAAATATTACCAATCCAGAACTTTTTAATAGCTATCTTGAACAAATAAATGAAGCTAAGTCTTTAATGTTAACAGAATATGCTCTGAATAAAATCCATAAAACCAGTACCACTTTACTAGAATTAGCAGAAAAAGTAACCCGTTATTATAATGATCATAAAGCCAGTAGAGAAGAAGCACAAATTCTGGCCAAAGAGTTGCGACAATTATCTATTCATATTTTACAAATTCAGTCTTTTTATGACTTAAATTTTGTTTATAAAATGATAACTTTGTTAAAATATCAAGTCTCAAGATTTAAACATAAGGACTCACATAAATATAGTTGGGATTATTATATCGAAAATAAGATACTCAATGTATTTCGTGAATGTTGGCTCAAGCTTGACTAGAACAACAGGCTGTCTGGCCACAAAAAGCTGAATAATTGTGGATTTTACAGCTAAAAAGCCGATCGCCCTTTTGTGACTGATTATTCAGTGGTATAAAAGTGACTAAAATTAATACGTAGTTATTTTTTTCGGTAGAATAAACCTATTATTTTGAGAGTCAATGGTTTATCTTTAATAAATAGTAAATTTCATTAAACTTTTAATTTTGTTAAAACCCTATGAATAACATAACTCCCTTTACTTCCCTCTCTCTGAAATTAATCGGGATTATTTTAATCCTTTCCTCGTTGCTTGATTATCTTGTCTTGGCTTTGCCCTTTAATCCCTTAGAACCGAGGTGGCAAATCGGTTATATTGGTACTGTGGTAGATCGAGGTATTATCCCCATGGTGGGCATAGCCTTCATTTTAGCTGCTTATTGGATTGATAATAGTACCGGAAATCCATCGGCTTTTAATATTAATTTACCCATGTTTGCCTTTGCTAGTTTGTTAGGTTTGATTTTTCTGCTGTTTGTCCCTGTTTACTTAAATAATCTTCGCACCATTAGCACCGATGCTCAAGAACAAATTTCTCAAAGAGCAACGGAGGTTGAACAAAGGTTACAGGGAGAATTTGACCAACTTAGCGAACTTTTGGCCAATCCTCAGAGAATTAAGGAGCTTGACAATAATATTCAACAAATCACCCAAGCGCTTAATAGTGGTGTAATTCAAGGTCAAAAATTGAATCCCCAACAGAAACAACAATTAGAACAACAAAAACAAAGACTAGAAGGATTGCGCAATCTGAGAGGAAAACCAGAGGAAATGGAGAAAAGGTTGAATGAGGTACAAACCCAACTACGTAGCCAAAAATTAGAACAGGAAAAACAAGCGAAAACCGAAACCTTAAAACAGGGATTACGTATCGGTTTAAGTAGTTTGATGTTAGCGGGAGCTTATAGCACAATTGGTTGGCTTGGCCTGAAAAATTCCATGGGTAGTCAAGCTCCTCGTAATCGTACCCCGAAACGTTCATCAAGCAAAAAATAGAAAATAAAATCAGTATTGACTTATGACTTCTATTTAGGTTCATTTAATTCAGGATAATGGTAAAATAAAATACCATTATCTGAAGTCTGATGGTTTAACAGACAAGAAGCTGGTCGGTTTTAGTTGAGGGCAAATTGGGAATTATTAATTATTGATTAATCTCACTCATTAGCAATCAATTAACTAAAAAAATTACATTGCTCATAATTTTTAAATCAGACTTGCTCTTATTTTTATTTAAGCAAGTCAATTTTTATAAAGCTAATAAAATAGTTAATACAGGAGAGTTGAGACTTTTATGTTACAACGCTTAAAACAAGATCTAAAAAATGATTTAATAGCTGGACTTTTAGTAGTTATTCCCTTAGCAACTACAATCTGGTTAACGATTACCGTGGCCAATTGGGTAATTAATTTTCTCACCAGGATTCCTAAACAACTAAATCCTTTTGATACTTTAAATCCCATTTTAACTAATATTATCAATTTTTTGGTGGGTTTAGCTGTGCCTTTATTCGCAATTTTATTAATTGGTTTAATGGCCAGAAATATTTTTGGTCGTTGGTTATTAGATTTAGGAGAAAAAATTTTACAAGGAATTCCTTTAGCTGGTTCTGTTTATAAAACCTTAAAACAATTATTAGAAACTGTCTTAAAAGATTCTAAAGATAAATTTCGCCGAGTTGTTATGGTAGAATATCCGCGAAGAGGAATTTGGACGATCGGATTTGTCACAGGAACAGTCAGCCATAATTTTCAAAGTCATATTTCAGAAACTTTAATCAGTGTTTTTATTCCCACTACTCCGAATCCCACTTCCGGTTGGTATGCCATGGTCCCGGAACATGATTTAATTGATTTATCAATTTCGATTGAAGACGCTTTTAAAATCTTGATTTCTGGTGGTATTGTTAATCCGACGACGACAACTTCAGGACTTACCAAAAAAAGTTTATCCCCGATACCTTTAGAAAATTTGGTGGAAAAACAACGTCAACCCATGTTTTTAGAAGAAGAAAACACTTATTAGTTACTACCATTTATTATGCCCCCAAGAAAACAACCCCGACGCATTGCCCGTGAATTAGCTTTGTTAACTTTTAGTCAGATTAAAGGAACTGCAGCCGAACTTGAAGAACAAGACTTGAATAATTTAATTGTCGCTGCTATTCGTACTTTAACCAATGAAATTAAAGATAGTTTAGAATCAGCTTCTGCGGAAATTAAACGTAGTCATGAACAGTTGTTAAAAAGTGAAACCACCGCTGCCAATCTTAATAGTTCCAAAGCGATGATTAAAGATGCCTTAGAATTGACAAAAAATGCGATTAACCGCCTCGGTTCAACGGTGGAGTTACCGGAATTTATCCAGTTAGCTCAACAACATCAAGTGCGAGAATATACTTTAGAATTAATCCAAACTGTGGGTAGAAGAAACCAAGAAATTGAGACTTTGCTCCAGGATTCTTTAAAAGATTGGCAATTAAAACGTATTTCTAAAATAGATCGCGATATTTTAAAAATGGCTGTTGCTGAAATGATATATTTGGAAATTCCCGAAAAAGTTGCTATTAATGAGGCCGTAGAATTAGCCAAGAGTTATTCTGACGAAGAAGGATACCGTTTTATTAATGGAGTCTTACGTCGAGTTAGCGATTTAGTAGGAAACAAGAGTAAGAAATAAAAAGTAAGAAATAAGAAGTAAGAAGTAAGAAGTAAAGTCCTTCTCACTCCTTAAAAATTAATTATTTATTAGGAAGTAAATTTATGTTTAATTGGTTTCGTCGTGGTAAAGAAGACAATAAAAATCAAGAAAGTTCACCGAAACCAGAAGTTGAAGTGACTCAGGAGTTAGAATCGACTCTTCCCACTGCGGAAGTTGATCCAGAATTACTTTGGTCGGTTAAAGTGTTGGCTGACCAAGGCCGCAAAGAGTCCGAAATGGCCACTGAAGAATTAGATTGGTTACAAAGATTACGCCAAGGTTTAGGCAAAAGTCGCCGTGAGCTGGCAAATCAACTCAAGGGGATTGTCGGCCAAGGTCCTTTAAATCAAAAGGCGATCGCCGATATTGAAACCTTACTTCTACAAGCCGATGTGGGAGTGGAAGCGACGGATTATATCATAAATAAGCTGGAAAGTCAAGTGAGGGAAAAATCATTACCCTCGGAGGAAGCTTTTGATTATTTAAAAACCCTTCTCTGTGAAATATTAGAACGGCCTTTAAAATATAATGCCAAAAAACAGTTTGCTCCCGATCAAAATAGCTTAAATATTTGGTTAATGACAGGAGTAAATGGAGCAGGAAAAACCACCACCATTGGCAAATTGGCAAGTTTAGCGAAAAAATCTGGTTATAATAGCTTGATTGTAGCTGCGGATACCTTTAGGGCTGCTGCTGTTCAACAGATCCAAGTTTGGGGTGAGAGGAGTCAAACCCCAGTTATTGCTAATCCTGGCCAAAATACAGATCCAGCGGCCGTTGTTTTTGATGGCATCAAGGCAGCCCAATCGAAAAATATTAATTTATTATTAGTGGATACCGCTGGCCGTTTGCAAAATAAGAAAAATTTAATGGAAGAATTGGCTAAAATCAGGAGAATTATTGACAAAAAAGCTCCTGATGCTAAAGTAGAGTCTTTACTGGTATTGGATGCCACTTTAGGTCAAAATGGCTTGCGTCAAGCTCAGGTTTTTGCGGAAACTGCCCAATTAACGGGAGTAGTGTTAACTAAATTAGATGGTACAGCTAAAGGAGGTGTGGCTTTTGCCGTCGCACAGCAGCTTGATTTACCAATTCGCTTTATTGGTGCAGGGGAAGGAATTGAAGATTTGCGACCTTTTTCCAGTTATGAATTTGTCGAAGCTTTACTCAGTTAACAATTAGTTTTAGTTAATTAATTTCCATGATCAATTATTAAGAATTAACCAGAAAATACTCAAATGTGAAAAAAAAATCCCACCCCCTAACCGTCGCTCAAAATCCAGAAGAAGGTACACCAATTTTAGCCCTCAAAGAATTGGTTGCTCGTTTGCATCGCGATCAAAATAAAATCCAAGATTTGTTAAGCTCTCTTGGTTTTGCGCTCCGGAGTTTTAATAACTTAAATCAGTTTCTTGAACTCACTCCCTTAATGGCTTCTAGGGTAGCAGATGCAGAAGGTGGAGCGTTAATTTTATTGAAAAATAATGGTCAAATTAGATTGGAACAAGTTCATTGTCAAAATGGTTATGCTTGTCATAGTATTCGCCAAGGAATAGAAAAAGTTACCAAGGAAATTTCCATTTTTAAGGGAGATGGCTCATCTTTTTCTTTGGATGAAGAAATTAAGAAATATTTGCCCCCAGAAGTACAAATCTTTAGTACACCTATTTTAGTTAAAAATGATGAACGAGGCCGTTTATATGTCTTTAGCTCTGCTCCTGATTATCTTTGGAATCAAACTCGTAAAAAATTAGTTCAATTAGTTGCTGATCAAACTTCGGTGGCGATCGCCAACCATGAACTAACCGAAGAATTACGCAAAAAAGAAAGACAAGATCGAGAATTAGAAATAGCTTCAGAAATTCAGTATCATTTATTACCGGGGAAATGTCCGGATATAAAAGGAGTGGAATTAGCGGCCGTTTGTAAAACAGCGAATCGCATTGGCGGTGATTACTATGATTTTATTCCCACTAATTATGATCAATTAAGACAAAAAGGTGTAAATAATCATGTACCTTGGAGTTTGGTCATTGGTGATGTCATGGGCAAGGGTGTTCCCGCCGGTTTAATTATGACGATGACAAGAGGAATGTTGCGAGCAGAAATACTTAACCGTCATTCACCGGCGAAAATATTAGAACATTTAAACCGGGTTATGTATGCGGATTTAGAAAATTCCCATCGTTTTGTCACTCTGTTTTACTCGGAATATGACCCTCTGACCAAGATGCTTTCCTATAGTAATGCAGCCCATAATCCTCCTTTATTATGGCGTTATCAAAGTAATGCCATTGAAAAATTAGATACTTGGGGAATGTTGGTGGGATTAGAACCCGATTCCGAATATGAGGATTCCTCTGTTCAATTAGAGGAGGGGGATACGGTTTTATATTATACCGATGGTTTAACCGATGCTGTTAATCAACATGGCGATCGCTTTGACGAAGATAACCTTTATAATGCTTTTAAATGGGCCTGTTTACATTTTGAGACAGCACAATTGATTTTAGATTATCTCTTAGAATCTGTACACAATTTTATTGGATCAGAAAATCATTACAGCGACGATATTACTTTAGTTGTCTTGAAACTCAAAAAGACAATTGTCCCTTAACAAATATTAACTATCAACAATTTTGCTACAGTAAAGTGAGTAATTTTTTTAAGAGTAAAAATGAACTTCAACCAAACGCCATTATTCACCTTGGAATTAATGAATTTACCCATCAATCAAACTAATTATTTTTTAGTTGCTAAAGACACCAAAGAAACCCAAGTTTTGATTGCCCAAAAAGTTGAAGATGTTGACATTCTTGGTGACATGAAAAATGCCTGGGATAATTTTGTCGATTCTGGTCAAGTTTGGGCTTTATTAATTGGACTGGCTGTTGGCTATATGTTCCGTGGTATGACTTCTTTTTAGTTGATGGTTGACAGTTGTCAGCTTTCCTTAACCTAATAGACTGCTTGCATTCGTCAGGTATTGCGGTAATAGGGGTCTAAATAGACGCTTTATCTATGAGAATTGATTTTACTCTGGGTTTCGCCAGCGGTCTAATATAACTAATGAAAATAATAATTGTTTAATTGTAATTAATTATCCTTTATTATTTTCCTTGTTAATTATTAATTATTAATTACTAATTGTTATTGTCATGAATCAGAAAAAAACTTGGAGCGATCGCTTTGAAACTTCTCTCAATCCAGTAATTGCGGTATTTAATGCAAGTATTGGTTTTGATATTGCTTTAATTGAATATGATCTTACAGGATCAGTTGCCCATGCGCAAATGTTGGCCTATACGGGGATTATTTCCCACGAGGAAGGAGAACAATTAGTCGCTGGATTAGAGCAAATTCGCCAAGAATATCGCAACGGCAATTTTAACCCCGGAGTTGAAGCCGAAGACGTACATTTTGCCGTGGAAAGACGCTTAACTGAACTTGTAGGCGACGTGGGTAAAAAGTTACATACCGCAAGATCAAGAAATGATCAAGTCGGCACGGATATTCGCTTATATTTACGGGATCAAATTGAGCAAATTCGCTCATTAATCCGCAATTTACAGCAAGTTCTCTTAAATCTCGCTGAAAACCATGTCGAAACGCTCATTCCGGGCTATACTCACCTCCAGAGAGCGCAACCCTTGAGTTTAGCTCATCATTTGATGGCCTATTTTCAAATGTTGCAAAGGGATTATCAAAGATTAGGGGAAATCTATCAACGCACGAATATTTCGCCTTTAGGCTGTGGTGCTTTGGCGGGGACCACTTTTCCCATCGATCGCCATTATAGTGCCAATTTACTGCATTTTAGCGGGGTCTATGCCAATAGTTTGGACGGAGTGAGCGATCGGGACTTTGCCATTGAATTTCTCTGCTCAAGTAGTTTGATTATGGTACATTTAAGCAGACTTTCTGAAGAGATCATTTTGTGGGCTTCCGAGGAGTTTAGTTTTGTAACTTTGAAAGATAATTGCTCGACTGGTTCAAGTATTATGCCGCAAAAGAAAAATCCAGATGTTCCGGAATTAATTCGGGGAAAAACGGGCAGAGTTTTTGGACATTTACAAGCTTTACTGGTGATTATGAAAGGTCTTCCTTTGGCATACAATAAGGATTTACAGGAAGATAAGGAAGCAATTTTTGATGGAGTAAATACGGTTAAAGGTTGTCTAGAAGCGATGACCATTCTATTAGCAGAAGGCTTACAATTTAAAGAACAACGTTTAGCTGAAGCTGTCAATTCTGACTTTTCTAATGCGACGGATGTTGCTGATTATTTAGCCGCTAAAGGTGTGCCGTTCCGGGAAGCTTACAATTTAGTTGGTAAAGTGGTTAAAACCAGTTTAGCGGCAGGAAAATTGCTGAAAGAGTTAACCATGACCGAATGGCAACAATTACACCCTGCTTTTGAACAAGACATCTATGAGGCGATCGCCCCCCGACAAGTTGTAGCCGCTCGCAACAGTTACGGAGGAACAGGTTTTGCACAGGTAAAATTAGCAATTGAAAACGCCAAACAGTTGATAAATAACAATTAACAATTAACAATTAACAGTTAACAATTAAAAACTCTTAACTGTTAGTTACAGCCTAGGCAATTTGGCAACGGCCATTGACCCCTACCATCACAATTATAGTAATTCCGCTTAAGATTAGAATAGTTAAAAATAGGTTCGTTGTTGCGCTTTAGCGCTTATGCCTGAATATGGCTGACAACTATCAAAATTATATTAGACCAATGAGCGAAACTCATAATGGCTAGAATGTCATACTGAGCGAAACGTTAGTGTAGCGAAGTATCTAACAGATTCGCGAGTTACACTAACCAATGACAGTTTCTCGTAGTTTCGCTCATTGGTCTATTGTTTAATTTTTATGGGGAATTACTATAATTGAACTTATAGTGATTCCAATTAAGATTAAAACAGTTGAAAAATAGGTTCGTAGTTGCGCTTTAGCGCTTCTTAGGACTAAAGTCCAACAACAAACTAAAAACTTTTGTTTAATTTTTATTTGGAATTACTATAAATATTGATGCAATTACAATTAATTCTGCACACATACTTATCATTATTTTCAGAGAAAATTGCTAAAATTTTGCGAGAACTGCGATAATTCAAAGTATCCTGACTTGAGACAAGATGATTTTATCTTGTCTTAAGTAAATTCAATACTTTAATTTAAACCTCATGAAAAAAATACACCTGATCCTACCCGCAATTGCTAGTTTATTCACTTTAAATTTGGCAACCCAAGTTCAAGGTCAACCAGTAGTAAAACCTCAATCTAATGGCAATTATCAAGTTATTGTCGGCCAGTGTTCTTCTATCTTCAACTCAGCTGGAAGCGTTGTAAGTGGTGGTCAATACTGTGATGACAAAGACTTATTTGAAGCAAAACAAGCCTTGAAAAGTTATTTAGCTGAACAAGGTGGTAGTGGGCAAGAACATCAAAATGGAACTCATGGTACAACTCCGGAAAATCTTTACAGTAAAACACCTCCTGCTTTACAAAACTTAGTTGGTGTAAGAGCGGCACAAGGGGAAAATGATTTGAAATCAAGAGGTTATACTTATCGTAATACAGTCACCTTTGAAGGTGGTAAAAGCGCTTATTATATCGAAAATAAAACCGGTTATTGTGTAGAAGTTGGTACAGTAGAAGGACGTTTCAGTAGTATTGTTTATAATTCTAGCGATCGATGTGCGCAATAATTTTGCCAACTTAATTCGATAATATCTTACACAGGCAAAATGCCTGTTATTTATTTTTTCATCAAAAACCAGCTAATTTTATGAAATTTAATCATCGTTTATGCTCTCTGTCTTTTCTTGCTGTATTAAGCATTGTGGCGACGGAATCCCTCACACTTAGTCAATCAACTTCAAAAAAACAAGAAACAGGCTTTTCTGTCAAAAATATTGATACTTCCGTTAAACCTCAAGATGATTTTTATCGATTTGCCAATGGTAATTGGTTAAAAAATGCCGTTATTGCTGATGATAACGTGAGGGTTGATAGTTTTACCGAAGTGGAAGACCAAAGGGATCAAAAAATCCTACAGATAATGACTCAATCATCGACTAAAAGTAGTACTGCGACGAAAGGAAGTATAAGTCAGCAAGTCGGCGATCTTTATTTCTCAGGGAAAAATATTAAATTACGCAATAAATTAGGTATTGCTCCCCTTAAATCAGCTTTAGATCAAATTAATGCCATCTCAACTTCAGAAGAATTAATGGCTGTTATGGCAAATCATAGTTTGAAAGGTAGTATCTCTGTTTTTGCTGTGGGAGTTTCGACGGATTTTAAAAATTCTCAAGTTCATGCTTTATATATTGAACCTGTGATACCTCAAGAAAAGGATTTTTATTCTAGTGCCGATTATAGCAAACAAAGAGAGGCTTATGTTAACCATATTGCCAAAATCTTTACCCTCGCAGGCGAAAAGCCTGATCGAGCTAAAGTTCAAGCTGAGACTATTTTAACCATGGAAACTGCTTTAGCTGAAAGTAAGTTAACTCCAGCCGAAGATAATAATCCATCTTTGACTTATCATAAAAAGTCCATAAGTCAACTGAAAACTGAAACTCCCAATCTGAATTGGGATCGTTATTTTCAAGAAATTGGCTTATCGGGAATTAAAGAAGTTGTTGTCAAACAGCCTCAATATATGGCCAGGGTGAATAAGTTATTTCAAGAAAAATCACTGAATGATTGGAAAACCTATCTTCGTTGGCAGTTATTAAATAATTCGGCATCTTTTTTAAGTGAAGACTTTGCCCAAGAACATTTTAACTTTGCTGGTAAAGTGATGACAGGTGCAAAACAACAGAAACCTCTTGATCAAGAAATCGCCGAAGTGGTAAGATCCAGATTACCCCATCCCACGGCTCAACTTTATGTGACTCAATATTTTTCTGCTAGTGATAAGGCTAAAGCTGAGAAGATGGTCAAGGAAATTACCGCCGAATTTCGATTACGTTTACAACAAAATCCGTGGATGAGTGCAGAAACTCGTCAAAAGGCCATGGAAAAGTTAGATAAAATCAAATTTTATGTCGCTTATCCTGAAGCTAATCAGTGGCGTGATTATTCTAGTATTGACATTAAAGCCGATGATTTTGTCGGTAACTTGTTTCGCATCAATGAATGGGATAGTCGTCAAAATTTGACAAAATTAAATAAACCTCCTGTTTATGAGCCTTTTTTAGGACTCGCTAACCCCACGGAAGTAAACGCTCAATATAGCCCGAATATTAATAGTATCGAAATTCCCGCCGGTATTTTACAAGCTCCTTTCTTTGATGCTAAAAAAGATGATGCAGTGAATTATTGTGCCATTGGTGGTGTCATTGCCCACGAAATCACCCATGGCTTTGATAGTCAAGGTCGTACCTTTGATGCTGACGGTAATCTCAAAGATTGGTGGACTGCGGAAGATGCCCAAAAGTTCGAGGAAAGAGCAAATAAATTAGTCGAACAATACAATAAATATGAACCTCTCCCTAATTTATTCATCAATGGGAAATTATCTTTAGGGGAAAATATTGCTGATTTAGGGGGAATTAACATCGCTCACAGTGCTTTACAAAGGAGTTTAACAGAAGCTCAAAAAGCTGAGAAAATCGAAGGTTATACCCCTTCGCAACGGTGTTTTCTTTCTTGGGGGCAGATGTGGAAATCAAAATGGCGACCTGAAATACTACGTTTAGTCGTTATTGGCGATCCTCATCCACCTTCAGAATTTCGGGTAACAGGTTCATTAGTTAATACTCCTGAATTTTTCCCTGCTTTTAATATTAAAAAAGGCGATGCCATGAATAAAGATAAGGCAGATATTATCACAATTTGGTAATATGATCATGAAATTATCGGGTAAATTTATCAGTGCAGTTTTGAAAGTCATTTTTCGTCATCCGGTGATGGGAGTAACCATAATTCCCATTTTACCCGATGGCCAAATTGTCCTGGTTAAACGACGTGACACAGGACAATGGAGTTTACCCGGAGGTATGGTTGACTGGGGAGACGATGTTCCCACCACCATTGTCCGAGAATTACAGGAAGAAACCGGCTTAAAATTAGTTAAAATAGGGCGTTTAGTGGGGGTTTATTCCGCAGTAAATCGAGATCCAAGATTGCATTCCATTGTCGTTTCTGTGGAAATTTACGCTGATGGAACTTGTCACATTGAAGATAAAGACGAAATATTAGCCATCGAAGCATTTGCGATCAAAGATTTACCCTTGGGAAAATTAAGCCATGATCATGACGCACAATTGCTGAATTACCTTCAAGGTATTACCACCGTAGCTTAAATGATTGATGATTAGTTCTCGCTTTTTAGTTCTTACTTAGATATCCCTACCATGATATTCTAAAGTTTGCAGAGGTTAACATTTTAACTTATTATATTTGCTTATCTTAACTGAGGAGTATTGCATTCAATTATGTCCAAACATTTTCCTCCTAATCCTCAAGAATATGATGATGGCGATGATTTAGAAACCATCACACTAAATGATGAACAAGGACTCTCACTTAATTGTTATGTGGAACATTCCATTGAATATAATTGCAATAATTATTTATTATTGCAGCCGATAGATTTACCGATCATTATATTAGGTCGGGATGGTGAATCTGAGAATGAGGATGAGGTTATTTTCATTGAAGATGAAGAAGAATTAGCCGAAATTTTTGGTAATGCCAAAGCAGTGTTAGGGGAATTAAATCTAACTTTAAAACAGACAGCATTTACCTTAACAGCAAGTGGGGAATTGCCACCTTTAGAGGAAGAGGATATTTTAACCTTAGAAATTGATGAGGAATCTGGGTCAATTAGTCCAGAAGAATTACAATTTTTAGCAAGTTTTCAGCATGAAGAAGAAAAATATGAAATTTATACACCATTAGCTCCTTTAATGTTTTTTGCTCGTCAAGATTCTGAGGGAGATTTAGAATTAATTTCCCCTGAAGATGAGCAAATACAACCAATTTTAGAAGAATTACTGTTTGATGAATTAGATTGAAATTGTACTGATGACCCTTTTTAATGATCATTAATCAGAAAAATTTTTAGTAAATAAATGGGTTTAAATAATACTTCTTTAAAAGCTCGATATTATCTTTTAATTTTGCCCGTAATTTTAGGTGTAATTTCGTGGCAAAGTTGGATAGTATGGAGTTGGATGTTGTCTCCTGTGGGTGCAGAAAAAAAGGATTTTGCCAATGGTAAAAACGAAATTTCAATTTCGATTCCTTCAGGAACAGCAGCTGGACAAATTGGCCTAGAATTAGAAAAAACTGGTTTAATTCGGTCAGTAACTGCTTGGAAAATCTGGACAATTTGGTTAAATTTTAAGGATAAAAATGGACAATTTCAAGCGGGAAATTACCAATTTTCTGCCGATGAATCTTTACCAGAAATAGCCGAAAAAATTAGGCAAGGTAAAGTTATGGAAACCAGTTTTACCATTCCCGAAGGCTGGAAAATCAGCCAAATTGCAGCTCATTTTGAATCATTGGGGTATTTTTCTGCGGATGATTTTATTAAAGCTACCCGCAATATTCCCAGAGATAAATATAGTTGGTTACCCGAAAAATTGCCACATTTAGAAGGTTTTTTATATCCCGATACTTATATAATTCCCGCCGGTTCATTTACCCCAGAATTCATGGTAAATTTAATGTTAAAACGCTTTGAAACTGAAGCTTTACCATTATTTAATCAGGCAAAAAATAGTACCAAATTTAATCTTTTTGATTGGGTTAAACTGGCTAGTATTGTGGAAAAAGAGGCTGTAATTGGAGATGAAAGGGGAATAATTGCCGGAGTCTTTATAAATAGACTAACAATAAAAATGCCCTTACAAACAGATCCCACTGTGGAATATGGATTAGGAATTAAACAAACCGCCGATCGCCCGTTGACGATTAAAGAAGTGCGCACAAAAAACCCCTATAATACCTATATTAATGCCGGTCTTCCTCCGACCCCAATAGCAAGTCCGGGTAAAGCAAGTTTAGCGGCCGTTTTAAACCCAGAAAAAACGCCATATTTATATTTCGTAGCGCGATATGATGGTACTCATGTCTTTAGTAAAACCTTAACGGAACATAATCGAGCAACCGTAAACATTCGCCAACAAAGAAGGAATAAATAATTAGGGTTTGCTGAATAAATGGCTGGTGAGGGCGAGTTGATAGTTGATAGTTGATAGTTGATAGTTGATAGTTTGACCGCGTCTTTTGACGAGCAAAAATCTTGATTAATCCCCGTAAATGTAAGGTTTTTTACTATTATTTGTTGAAATCCTTGCACTTATAGTTATTCCAAATAAAATTTAAACAAAAGTTTTTAGTTTGTTGTTGGACTTTAGTCCTAAGAAGCGCTAAAGCGCAACTACGAACCTATTTTTTAACTGTTTTAATCTTAATTGGAATCACTATAATTCAAGTCCCACCAACTTGAAAGTCTTGATCTACATAGCTGTCAGCTTTTTTCCGTAAACCCTAATTAATAATTGGCAATTTTTGAAATATTAAATTATTTTTGTCCCTATTTGTCAAAAATATTTATGGGAAAATCATAATCGACAATGGTCAGGTGGGCAATTTTTGAAATATTATTTATTTTTGTCCCTATTTTGGGAAAAATTTCCCACCCTACTTTGATTAAACAAAGGTAAAACCAGAACTAAAGTCGGCGACACTATCACCTTGAATAATACCAATTAACTCAGGTTGAGTTTGTCCAGCAGTCAAATATAACGCTGTACCGGGATAACTAGAAAGGGGAGAACTACCAAGGGAATAATCACCACTTGATCCTTTAAGTTGAATGACATCACTGGCAAAAATAGAGAAGTCTTGAATTAAAGCATAATCCCCAGTTCCTCTTTTCGTAATATCACCATCGTCATAAAAGACTTTGCTACTATTACCCAAGACAAAAGTATCAGCTCCAGTACCTCCTGTTAAAGTATCAATTTCACCCTTACCAGGTAAAAGGGATGTTTCACTAACACCGATTAAGGTGTCATTACCACCATTATCATCGTAATACCAGTAGTAATAATCCCCGTATAAATTGTCTTTACCAGTACCACCAATGATAATATCATCACCTTCCGCACCGTAGGCCGTATCGTTGCCTGTACCAGCATCAAACCAGTCGTTACCTGTACCACCATCGAGATAATCAGCACCTCCTCCAGCTTTCAGGATATCATTACCGGCCTCACCGTATAATGCATCTGCACCTGTACCACTAATCAAGGAGTCCCGTCCATCTCCACCATAGAGATAATTATTACCATTACCAGCATTGAGAGTATCACTACCACTACCACCAGAAAGGGTATCAGTACCTGCTCCAGCGGTCAATTTATCATTACCAGATTCCCCAGAGAAATAATTATTATTTTTGAGGTCAATCAAAACGTCATTACCATTTCCACCATTGAGATTATCATTACCGCTATTACCATTTAAGGTGTCATGGTCATCTCCACCGTACAAATATTCATCAGCTATACCACCAATGAGAGAGTCATTACCACTTTCACCAGATAAAGAACCACCAACACCGGCCGAATTATCCAAGGTGTCGTTACCATCTCCCCCCGAAAAGTTGTTATTTCCTGAACCACCGACAAGGAGGTCATTTCCGTCTCCTCCGTAAAGGTTGTCATTACCATCATTACCGTAGAGAGAGTCATCACCATCGTCACCGTACAAATATTCATCTCCTATACCACCCTTGAGGAGATCGTTACCACTACCACCAGATAACGAACCACCGACTCCACCTGTATTGTCTAAAGTATCATTGCCAGAGCCACCGTATAGGTAATTTGTACCACCACCACCGATCAGGGTATCATTTTTTTGATAACCATAAAGCCAATCATCACCTAAACCACCCTTAATAGAGTCATAAAAATCACCCAAGGGATCTTTGTCCCCGTAGAGGGTATCATTGTTTGGTGTTCCTGTGACTATATATACCATAATTTACTCCTACGTCAGAGTCAAGGGGAAATTGAAATGATTACTCTGACTTAAGATCAATTATATGAAAAAAACCTAAAATATTAAGGCTTGTCAAGGTTTTATTAACAAAAATTAACAATTCTTAAGCTAACTTAATAGTCATTATCAGCAACACAAATTCCCTTACATTTAACTCCATTGGTTGCAGTACGCAAGCAATGTTGACAAAGTATCTTTTCTGTGCTGGTTGATTCTTGAGGTGGATTTGGGGCTTGATTTTTAGATTGGAATGTCATAATTGGCTAGGTTTACAAATAAGAAAGAGGACTAAATTTAGATTAATTTTATTATTTATAATTCATTTTCCAGTAAAATTTGTAAATTTTGTCGCAGTATTGGTAAATCATTTTTCACCGTATCCCAAAGGATTTCTAAACTAATGTGGAAATATTCATGAATTACTCGATTTCTCATATTAATAATATCTCGCCAAGGAATGTCCGAGTATTGAAGACGAATATTCTCCTCTATATTAGCAGCAGCTTCACCAATTACGAGTAAGTCAAAAAGAACTGCTTTAGTCAGATTTTCATTATTTTGCAAGTCTTCAAAACTCAAGTTATTAACAGATTGAGAGATTGCTTCAATTCTTTCGAGAATGTCTTGAACCCTTAGATTCCACTTCCTAGAAGACATATACCACCTCGGTTAAAATGTGATCACGAATATGGTCTTTAAGCATATTTTTACTTCCGAGATCAACAGAACAACCGAGAATTTCCTCTAAATATCGTTGCACTTTGGCAAGTTTTAACAATCCAAAAGGTCGCTCAAACTCGGCCAAACAATCCACATCACTATGGAAGTTTGCTTCATTACGAGCTACAGAACCGAATAGTTCAAGGGATTTCACTCCTAAGTTTTGCAATTCTTGTTGATGGGAGAGAAGAATAGAGATCACTTCTTCACAATTCATAATTAATGTACCTCCTAATTAATAGCAAAGTGGGCAATTTTTGAGTAGTAATTTAAGAAAAATTAGCGAATTTTTTAACTACTTTTCTAACAATATAATAGGAATATGCAAGCGAAAATGATCAAAATCTTTATCAGTGGTAAAAATTTGATAACCATGACGATGAGCAACTGCACAAATCAGAAAATCAGTATTTGAACCTTGAATTCCATTAAGACGACAAGTATTAAAAAAATCGGCGGCTATTTCATAATCTTCCTCTGCTAATTTTAGATCACCAAAAGCACGAAGATAATCCCGTAAACGAATAAATTGTTCATAGTGACGAATTCCTGACGAATTGCTCCCAATAAAATAACTTTCCCCTCCGTAATTAATTCCTGTAACTGATTAACCACAGAAATCATCTCCGGGGCAATATTGCGACGCAACGCAACTGACCAACTACAAGTATCAACAATAACATTCATATTTTTTGTCTTTGTTGTTTGTAATCATAATCGTTTTCGTAATCAATAGTGCCAAACAAGTCCAATATTTTAAGTTGTTGGCGATGTTGACTATACTCTCGCAAAGCTTCTTCAATTAAGGGAGTTACTGAGGTAAAATTACTAATTTTAAGTGCTTCTTGAATCAGTTTTTCATCTATTTGAATATTAGTCATTTTTCCCCTCCTAAATATTTAAGAATTAGTTGAAAAGTTTAATTATAATTAAAGTATTTTGTCAAGAAATCAGAGGCCGTCATAATGGAAATATTTTGGTATTCAGTTAAGGTAAGTAAATCTTGATCTCCTGTAATAATAATATTAGCATTCGAGGCGATCGCCGTAGCTAAAACTATGGTATCATCAGGGTCACGAAGTTCAGGAACATTGAGATTATTAATAGGATAAAATACGACTAATTCTTTAGTTCCTTCAATAAGTTTTTCTTTGGTAAAATTTAATGATTGTATTTTTTTCTGAAGTTTGTCATAATTTAAAGTAGTTTCTAACTCATTTAATAAAGCTTCAGAAGTACAAATAATAATCTGTCTTTTCCTTGCTAAACGAATTAAGTTACCAGGAACACCTCGCCATAACCAAGCTGATACCCAAACATTTGTATCTAAAACAACTTTCATTTTTTCATTTCCTTACGTACTTCTCGCACAATTTCACAAATTTCTTCTGTAGTAAGTTGTTCAGGATCATCTCCTGCTTCTTCAAGTCGTTTCTCCCATTCATCCAAATCAAATTGAGGTACTTTTTTTAAAGTAATAGTATCCTCAGTTGTGGAAACAAAATATTGTTCACCAGGATTAATTTTCGCTTTAATTTCTGGGGGAAATTCGATGTTTCTTTCTGGTGTTACTGTAATCTTAATTGTTTCTATGGGTATCATTTTTTAACCTCCTAATTAATAGTAGGGTGGGCAAATTTTTTAAAGATTAACTATTTTTTGTCAGTATTTTGTTAAAATTGCCCACCTTAGAAATGGACAATGAATAATTATTAATCGTCCATTTGCCAAGGTTCGAGTAAATTATTTTCGTCAAGAATTTTTTTCGGTCGTAAAACTAACAGTAATTGTCCGAAAATTGGATTTGTTGGCTCATTTTCAAACCAACGAAGGGCTAAATTTTCGCCATCTTCGACGAGGAAATAACTTTTCTCATTCCATTCTTGAATCTGCAAATCAACCACCACTAAAACCAACTCCGATTTGCCCGCCAATTTAGGTAAATCAGCACTTTGGGCAAAAATAGCCACGGGTTTTTGTGCTTTTAGGACAACCTGCCAACCGGGTAACATGACCAAGTTAGCTTCACCGTTCATTTTAACATTGCGAAAAGGCTCTTCTAAAACTAAATTCGGGACATTTGCCAAAGCTTGACGGTTTAAAGGAAATGTGCCGATAATTGGTACAATTCGCCCTAAATCTTCCTCTTTTTCCAATCGATAAACGGGGACCAAAGGAGCAGATTTCGCCGAAACTACGGTAAAATCACTTAAAAGTTGCTCAATTTGGGTTCTAGCTTCGGGGGAATGGGCAAATTTGAGGCCTTTCGCAATTAAACGCGCTCGATCGCCCAAATCCCGTTTTTGTCGAGCTAATTTCCAATAACGGTAGGCCATTGCATCACCTGGATGAGCAGAAAAACCATTCGGTAACTGGGATAAACGACTCAATTCCTGATATGCTCTAGCTAATTCGCGAGCTTCGTCAAGATCAATTTTTTTCTCAAAAGCTAATTGAGCAAGAATTGCCCTTTGTTGTTGATTAAGAATGCGCAACTCATATAAAATATCACTCCGAGGACCACGACAATAAGCTAATAATTCTTCTGAGCCGCCTTCTTTGATTATATTTTCATAAACTTGGGCAGCCACAATAATCACCGTTTGTTGATTAGCCTGAAAACCCGTAGCTTCAAAGATAGTCTGTTGGCTGACTCCAGCTTTTTGTAACTGTTGGCAAGTTTTACCCCAGTCAACCCAATTGCCTTCTTTATGAAGGAGCGATCGCATTAATTCTTGTATTTCAGTTTCCGATAATAACTCTTGATTCATAAATATCTCAGTAAAATTTATGACTCCATTTTAACTGGTTAGAAGCAACAAATTATCTGAAAATTTGTAGGGTGCGTCACATTTTGAGCATAATCATTAATAATTATTCAGTTATTTGTAGTAATGCACCTTACTTTTTATCTTAAGATTAGGATTTTACCTCACGCAAAGGCGCAAAGACGCAAAAGGGAGTTTTCTGTTTGTTCCTTCATTCTTGGTTTTTTCCTCGCAATGGAAAAAAAGGTCTTTTTGAAAAATCTTTTTAAGTTACTTTTACAGCTTTTTTTTATTTTGACTACATTTCGCTTTTGCAGGTCAAATATGAGGTGAAAACTATTTTAAGGGCATTCATAGCGATTTTTAAGTGGTTTTGAAGGGCATTTTAGGTAGTGGTGGTATTAGATAAGAAACCTAAAGCGCAACAACAAACTTGAAGAAATCCGATTTCTGACTTAAGTTAAAATTTCAAAGGAAAAATTGAGGTGAGAAATCGGATTTCTTTTAGTGCACCAAATATAGCGCGCACAGTGCAGCAACAACAAACTGACTAATTATTATTTTTTCATTTAACCATTAATCCCACTAAAATGGATAGTAGGAGCTTAAAATTAAGACCAATTTGGGACATTTTTTATTAGAATTAAATATGAATTTACCTCTCTCTCGACAACAACCCATTAGACAAAATAATCATAATAGATTTGAGGATACTGCGTTAGGATTAGTTTCTACTAAGAGTTTTCCTGCTATTGTTGGTACGGCCGACATGATGCTAAAATCTTCGCAGGTGACTTTGGTGGGATATGAAAAAATCGGTAGTGGTTATTGTACCGCGATTGTCAGAGGAAAAACTGCCGATGTTCGTTTGGCCGTCGAAGAAGGAGCGAAAACTGCAGCCCAATTTGGCCAATTGGTTTCTAAACTGGTGATTCCGAGACCTTTACCCAATTTAGAAGTGATTTTTCCCATTGGTAGTCATTTGATGGACATGGCTCAACATCAACGAGGTTACAGTAAATTGAGCAATCGTTCCATTGGTCTCCTGGAAACCCGTGGTTTTCCCGCCATGGTGGGCGCTGCTGATGCTATGCTCAAATCCGCCGATGTGCAGTTGGCTTCCTATGAAATAATCGGCGATGGCTTGTGTACTGCTATTATACGGGGTTCTGTGGCCAATGTGGCAGTGGCGATCGACGCAGGAATGGCCGAAGCAGAAAGAATTGGCGAATTACACGCAGTAATGGTCATTCCCCGTTTATTAGAAGATTTAGAACACACGCTTCCAGTGTCCAGTTATTGGTTAGATGAAGCTGAACCTTTACCAATATTAGTAAATAATAAAATGAGGGAAAGACAACGAATTGCTTTACCAGAATTGGAGAAAGTTCCCATTAGAATCTACCAAGAAAAACCTCGACAAAAAGAGCTTTTAATTGAGCAGAAAAAGGAACAAGAAAAGGTTATTATTCCGGAAATTGTCGTCGATGATATTACTGAATTATTTTAAACAGGTTCGTTGTTGCACTTTAGCGCGCTATCTTTAATTTAGATCGCTTTGCGTAACTATAGCATTCCTAAATAAGTTGTAAAAAAATGTTTTCACCAAACCCTTACTGTAGAGACGTTGCATGCAACGTCTCTACACATCGAAGATATGACTGCTATATAAACTATTTTAAAAAATGCTCTTTTTAATTATTTTACTGGCTTTTTATTTAGCTTGGAATTTAGGTGCAAATGATGTTGCTAATTCCATGGGAACTTCTGTTGGCTCAAAAGCCCTGACTTTAAAACAAGCGATTATTATTGCTGCTATTTTTGAGTTTACTGGTGCGCTTTTTTTCGGTGAAAATGTGGCCTCAACTTTGGCCACTAATCTTACTAATAATAACCTATTTTCTAGTAATCCTAATACTCTTTTATTGGGTATGGTTTCTGTGTTAATTTCCTGTGGAGTCTGGTTACAAATTGCCACCAGTTATGGCTTGCCTGTGGCTTCATCCCATGGTGTGGTCGGAGCGATCGCCGGTTTTTCCGCCGTGGCGATCGGTGCTGAGGCAATCAATTGGGCGAATATTGGCCTAATCTCTCTTGGTTGGCTAATAACTCCCGTTTTAAGTGGCCTAATTGCCGCCCTATTTTACAGTTTGTTACAAAAGGTCATTTTAAATCAAGCTGACCCTGAAACTAGCTTAAATCAATGGATACCAGGATTAAACGTCTTGGTTTTTAGCGTATTTGGCGTGATTGTTTTCCCAAGCATTTTTGATCGCCCTTTTTTCTACAATTTACCTGTACCCACCTATATTTGGGCTTTTCTATTGGGTGGTATTGCCTGTATTTGTCTCACTATTGTCTTTAAAAATGCGCTATTTGCCCTGCAAAATAAAAAAAATGACAAAAATGACCTGAGTAAGCGAAATCTGATCATAGAAGTCATCTTGGGAAAATTTCAGGTAATTAGCGCTTGTTTTGTTGCTTTCGCCCACGGTTCCAATGACGTGGGCAATGCCGTTGCACCCTTGGCGGCGATCGCCTATATTATGAAAAATAATACCGTACCTTTAAACGAAATTCCCATTCCGATTTGGGTATTGCTTGTCGGTGGTTTAGGCATCGTTGCGGGGTTAGCCGTACAAGGGAAAAAAGTCATCGCCACCATCGGCGAATCAATCATTAGTTTACAACCGAGTAGTGGCTTTTCGGCGGAATTGGCGACAGCTACGACTATTTTAATGGCCTCCCGATTAGGGTTGCCTGTTTCTACATCCCACGCTTTAGTGGGAGCAGTGGTGGGAATTGGGTTATTTAAAAGTAGTGAAAAGGTTAATTTTGCCACCTTAAAATCGGTTTTCGCAGCGTGGATAATTACCATCCCAGCAACCGCAGGTTTAGCAGCTTTAATATTTTTTATTGGTCAGAAATTATGGTTTTGATACTTATTTAAGTGATTTAAACTGTAGTAATTGTTATAGCATTTTCTGATTCAGTGTTATATACCCTCACCCCCCAACCCCCCTCATCCCAAAGGGAGAGGGGGGGAAAAAAGAAGCAAAATAGCAAGTAAAAATGCTATAACTGTTAACTGTTAACTGATAACTGAAATAAGGTTGATTATCCGCCCTTAGACTTTCAAGATATAGTTCTATGGCCTCCGTAATATTGGAGATCGCCTCTTCAAAGGTATCCCCTTGGGAATGACAACCTTTAAGAAGAGGACAAAAAGCATGATAACCTCCATCTTCTTCCCTTTCGAGAATGACGGTGTAATTGTAAACCTGTTTAGTTTGATTGTCCATATACACTAACTTTTAAAGGTAAATTTATTTCATCGTAAACGATAGATGACGTGAACGGTAACAATGAAAAGAAACTATAATATAAATAACTATTCTAATCATTTTTTTGTTAAAATTACATCATTAATCTATCGATTAAGAGGAACAGGCCATTGAATAAACTAGATCAAGTTTTAGAAGAAGTAATGGAACTTTCTTTAGAACAACAAGAAATTTTAGTTCAAGTTATTAAGAATAGAATTAAAGAAAGTCGGCGAGAACAAATAGCCTTAGATGTCAAAATTTCCCTGGCAGAATTTGAGTCAGGTAAGCTGAAAATTCAGACGGCTTCAGAAGCAATTCAAGAATTACGGGAATATATGGATAATCCGGAATTAGAAGATGTCTAAAATAGTTATTAGTAAACGAGAGATGAAGTGAACGGTAACAATGAAAAAAAACTATAATATAAATAACTCATATTTTGCCTTGATAAAAATCCAAGATTATGAACAAATTTGAACAAGTTCTCGATCTAGTAACTGAGTTACCATTAGATCAACAGAAACTTCTCATTGAAATTGTGCAACGTCGAGCAGCTCAAATGCGAAGACAAGAATTAGTCAAAGAAACACAGGAAGCTTTAGCTGAATTTAGAAACGGGAATCTTAAACCTTTGACAGCAGAAGCCGCAATCCTTGAATTACAAGCCTATTTAGATACCCCTGAAATAGAATGAGAAAAATTATTTTAACTCCTCGATTTCAGCGATCATTACGGAAATTTATCAAGGGAGATCAACGTTTAAAAAAGCAGATTCAGGAAACATTAAGACAAATGGAAGTAGATTTATCTACTATAAATCTTAGCACTCATCGTCTCAAAGGTGAATTTGATGGGTTGCGCGCTTGTTCCTGTGGATATGACTGTCGAATTATTTTCTCAATTGAAAAATATCCCGACACTAATGAAGAACTAATAATTCTCTTAAATATTGGCACCCATGATGATGTTTATTAAGGCGATCAAGCTTTCTGAGTATTTATACTGAGGGAAAAAATTATCTCTTTTTTGTAACACAAAATTCAAATAACCGCTATCATTAGAATACAATAAAGTGAAAGTTCGGTATCTGTTTCGTTTAATCAATTATTTGACGCTCGAATTCCAGAAAATTAGATTTAGCCAAATGCTCGGATATTTCTAGCCAAACTTCCCTTGTTACCTTTTATTTTCAGTTGGAGAAGTTTTCGTGACTATTTACGTTGGTAATCTTTCTTACGATGTTACCCAAGAAGATTTACAGCAAGTTTTTGCTGATTACGGCACTGTGACTAAAGCTACAATGCCCATGGATCGGGAAACCGGTCGAGTTCGTGGTTTTGCGTTTGTAGAAATGCAAACTGAGGCCGAAGAAGACAAAGCCATTGAAGAATTAGACGGCGCAGAATGGATGGGTCGTAAAATGAGAGTAAATAAAGCTCGTCCGAAGGAAGAAGATTCCAGAGGTGGTGGAAACAGACGTTTTAATAAATCTCGTTTTTAAGACCTTTTTTTAACCAAAATTCTGGAAATATTTTGTAATTCGTGCATATTTATTATTATCACAAATAAAAGTGGGCAGTCAATTTTGAGTCGGGAATAATACTATATTAGTTACGGGAAATCCATCCCACTCTCGGATTCCATCACAAAATTTTTCAGGATATTTCTTAACCTCTGTTGTAACTTTTTTTTAGTTAGACAGAGGTTTTTCAATTAATTATTAATAATTATAGTAATTCCAAATAAAAATTAAACAAAAGTTTTTAGTTTGTTGTTGGACTTTAGTCCTAAGAAGCGCTAAAGCGCAACTACGAACCTATTTTTCAACTGTTTTAATCTTAATTGGAATCACTATATAATTTTTCTTGGTTTTACAAAAAGTCTAATGTGAAGGTTGGTTATTTTTCACAATTAATTTTGCTTAGATACTTATGGCTTAGAAATCCGATTTTTAAGCAACTATTCGGGGGTCACACGGAAAAACGGGCCAAAATCGGATTTCTCAAAGTTTTATTTGCTTAAAATTATCATAACGAAATCAATAGATTTCCAGCACTTTATCAAATCTTTATATTTAATTTTCTACTTAAGTGATTGCCGCAAATTTGCCCCAGAAAATGTTATTTAGGCTGGATATTTATGACTTTTTTAAAGCAATACTTAAGTGCTGCTACGATTGAAAATTAAAAACTCCAGTGTTTCTACGTATGTTTTTCTCCTTTTTCGGCTTATTTGCTTGATTTTATCTTTTAATATTTATGAAGTTTGTAAAGTTTCGGTAAAAAGATAAATCCTAATCCCTAAATTATGAAATAAACTTAACTTGACAAGTGTATTTTTTTTAGTTATAAGTAAACTCATAACACTATAGCTAAACTTAATCGTTTAGGGTATTTTACCAAACAGGTTTATTTCTGTGATCGGTGGAATGTCAGATTTAGATTATTTAGGCTGCTAAACGGCACATATTAATTAACCCCATTTTTTTTACCAACATGAACAAATTAGCACAAAAAATATCTGTTGTCGCTCTCGCCGGAACTGCTGCTGCCCTCACCTTTGCTGGATCTGCTCAAGCGGCAACCTTAACTCAGACTGTGTCAGCGACTAAGCCAGTCACTACCACCAACTATACTGATACTCTTTCTGTCGCTCAGTTTGATGGCTCTCTAGGAACATTAACCAAAGTAACTTTTAGTTTAGCTGGTACTGTTCTTGGTAACGCTAATGCTGAAAGTTTGGACGCAGCACCAGCAACCGTGACTTTGAACTTATCAGCAGGTATCAATCTGAACCTTCCGGCGGCATTGGGTGGTGGTTTACTCGTTAATGTAACACCTTTAGCCAATCAAGTCTTTAATGCCAGTGCGTTTGATGGAACTTTCGATTTTGCTGGTACTTCGGGTGCGGCCTTTACTGGTTTGACCAATACGGATAGTGATTCTGCTATCAAAACAGATGCTCCCACACTAGCCTTTTTTACTGGTCTTAGTACCGTTAATATGGGTCTTGTCGCCAGTGGATTGTCTAGCGGTTCAGGTTCAGGTAATTTAGTTACTCAATTTCAGACCCAGGCTGGGGCTGAATTACAGGTTACCTATGAGTATACCACTCCTGATCCCGTAGTTGTTCCCGAACCTACTGCTCTCTTAGGATTAAGTTCCGTTGCTTTCCTCGGTTTGATCGGCCGCAGAAAGAAAACTGTTTAATTGGATTTGATTTCGTTTACTTTACCTTTTGTGAGTTAAGTTTAAAACAACAAATCCTAGTAGTATTATTAAATACTCAATGGACACTCGGGTGTCCTTATTTTTTTGTCCATTTTATTGTAGGGTGGCGGAGCAGATAGCGTAACCCACCATCCACCGTTGTTTTGTGGTGGGTTACGCTGCGATATGAAGGTTATTCGTGGGTTGCCAAGATTGATTGCGCATCTAATCCACCCTACGATGGGAAACCGTTTTTTGCGTCGCGGCTCAAAATTTGAAGACCCTCACCCCCAACCCCTCACCCTTTGGGAGAGGGGAGCATATTTAATGCTATTTAAAATCTATTTTTTTACTATTCTGAAAAAAGTATTTAAACTCATATTAGGCAAGGGTTTCAAAAATAGAAAAATTTACTTTGAAACGGTTTCCCTGCCCCTACGATTGGGTTTGGTGGGTTACGCTGCAAGATGAAGGTTATAGCACTTCCCAAATTTATGAGGACTCTTTTCCCCCTCTCCCTTTGGGATGAGGGGGGTAGGGGGGTGAGGGGTAGCTTTTTACAGAAAGCACTGTGAGCGAGAAAAGCCACGGATCGGCGGGGTGAGGTTCGCTCACTGGGACTTTAGTCCCCCGTATCTTTATTTGACAACTTGACAAGTTCCAGATTTTGACTTAAATTTGTTTTAGCTGCAAACGCGGTGAAAAACCTGCACCAGCTTAATTCTGAAAAAGTAAACCTACAGCTTTACGCCAAGGGGTGTAGGAGTCTGTTGACAGGCTCAAAGAAAACGTGGTTGATCCCCGTTTTCGGTTGATAATCGACCAGAATCCCCGTTCTTTTAAGACGGGGAGATGTCAATCTTGGGTTTTTCTTGTTATCCAAATCCAAGCGTTTAAACAACCGAACATAAGGCCTAAAAGTAATCCCATTAAGGTAAAGGAATAGGAAGTGGGAATTTTTTTGTCTAAGAAAATGCCTAAATATAAACCCATTAAGGTGGGAATTATTACTAATAAACCCACAATTCCTGACATTCCTAAACCATACCAAAGGGCATTTTTTTCCTCTAATTTGGCCTTTAATTTACGTGTCGCTTTTTTCTTAACTGTACTCTGAAATTCCTGTTCTTTTTTGTCCAGTTTCTCGGAAGAATTATCTTGATTATTATTCATAATAAATATAGCAATCCTATTAACATTGTGTAGAGACGTAGCATGCTACGTCTCTACACAAGTTGACGAGCGCATAGGGCTCTGAACCTAGCTATGAGCGGGTATTAAAACAGTTAACTCACTGTCAACTGTCAACTATCAACTATCAACTATCAACTATCAACTGTCAACTATGCAGGTCTTTCTTCAATTACCTTATCAATTATGCCATATTCGGCGGCTTCTTGGGCCGACATGAAGTAATCGCGATCGGTATCTTTTTCGATTTTCTCGATGGGTTTTCCTGTGTGAAAAGCCATAATTTCGTTAAGTTGATGTTTAATCCGGATAATTTCCCTAGCTTCAATTTCAATATCCGTAGCTTGTCTTCTACCTTGAACACCTCCTAGGGGTTGGTGAATCATGATTCTAGCGTGGGGAAGTGCCAACCGCTTTCCTTTTGTGCCAGCAGAGAGCAAGAATGCGCCCATGGAGGCGGCTAAACCGACACAAATGGTGACAACTTCGGATTTGATGTGTTGCATGGTATCATAAATGGCCATGCCCGCTGTTACTGAACCACCGGGGGAGTTGATATACAAGTAAATGGGTTTGGTTTGGTCTTCTGAGTCAAGATATAACATAATCGCAATGATTTGATTTGCGATGCTATCATCGATGCCACGACCAAGGAAAATGATTCTCTCACGATACAGGCGATCGTAAATGTTGATCCAGTCAGTATAGGCCTGACCGGGCATTTGATAGGGAACTCTGGGTACACCAATGGGCATTTTTTAATCCTTTTTTTTTAAACTGCGGGTAGGGGAGAGGGTAATTGTTTCGCATTTTCTAAAACACGGTCAATTAAGCCATATTCTTTGGCTTGTTGAGGTGTCATATATAACATTCGGTCCGTGTCTTTCTCAAGTTTTTCCATGGGTTGACCGGTATTTTTTGAAAAAATTTCCAAAATCATGCGCTTATTATGCAGAACTTCCTTCGCACGAATTTGAATATCCGTAGCTTGACCTTGGGCTCCTTGACGTGCTTGGTGCAGAATAATAGTAGCATTGGGCAAACTGGTGCGACAGCCTTTTGTGCCGGCTGATAAAATCATGGCCGCTGTCCCCATTGCTTGACCGATACAAATGGTATGAACTGGAGGTTTAATATAATTTAGGGTGTCACAAATGGCAAATGCTTCGGTTTCAAAACCAATGGATTCTCCACCATACCATGATGTACCCGTCGAGTTGATGTACATATAAATTGGCTTATCGGGGTCATCAAATTGCAAATAGAGTAACTGAGCAATGATTAACTCGGTGACATCAAGCCCTAATTGTTGTTTATATTCGTCGGGTGAAACTAAGGGAAGTCCCAGATAAACAATGCGCTCCTTTAATAATAAGGAAGGTAAATCGGGGGGGGGAGTGCGATAAGTTGCATCTCCTCGATAGGCGGATTGTACTGCTTGAATAGGTGAATTCATCTCAATTGCTAGCTTTTATATTCTTATCTTAGATTCTGACACAATCTAGCCCTTCTTGGCATTTACCTGGTTTTTTAGGTTATTAGTTCATTTCAGTTATCAGTTATCAGTTAGCAGTTAACAGTTATCAGTCATCAGTTATCAGTTCATTTCAGTTATCAGTTATCAGTTATCAGTTATCAGTCATCAGTCATCAGTTATCAGTTATCAGTTATCAGTTATCAGTTACCTCTTTTTTAATCAGGATATAGCACTTGCCAAATTTATGAGGACTCTTTTCCCCCTCTCCCTTTGGGATGAGGGGGGTAGGGGGGTGAGGGGTTGTATCTCATTTAATCTGAAAATGCTATATACCCGAGTACCTAGGGAAACGCCTCATATCCAATTTCTTTGCTAAAATAATTATCTAATCAGGGTAAATTTAATCAGGTATTTTGCATGAGTACAAGATCATTATTTGACCAGGCGATCGAAACCGTAGAAGCTCTTAATTTGGCGTTGCATGACTCTGAGATGAAATTGTAGGGGCAATCCCTTGTGGTTGCCCCCGAAACGCTGATAGGGTAGGGACAAGCCCTACCCCTACATTGAAAATAAATATCAAATCATCTTGCATAGGTGCAACGCCCTTAATTTAGAGGATCAAGAAATGTTAGTTGAAATTATTAAAAACCGATTACAAGAAAAAAAAAGAGCTGATTTAATCAAAGAAGTTAAACAAGCAGAAAAAGAATATCAAGAAGGTAAATTTAAAAGTGGTTCAGTGGCAAATTTTATGGCGGAGTTAGACCTGTGATTAGGTTAAATTGGAGTGAAACTTTTATGAGAAAAGTTAAACGTTGTTTGTTGTTGCGCTTTAGCGCTAAAGCGCAACAACGAGCTTGTTAAATGAATTGATCTACTTGTTTCGCAGTTTCAAAGAAATAACGCACATTATCTTCAGGAGTTCCCACTAAAACTCCATGACCTAAATTGAAAATATGTCCACCTTTGCCTGCTTTTTTAACAGTATCAATGATTCTTTCTTTGATAAATGGTTGAGAACCAAATAAGGCCGCCGGATCCATATTTCCTTGGACTTTCATGTCTTTTCCTAGTCTTTGTCTGGCTTCTGCCATGTCCACAGTCCAATCAACACTTACGATATCCACGCCAGATTTACCCATTCTTTCTAAGACACCAGCACTACCACTAATATATAAAATTAAGGGAGTGTCGGGGTGAGTTTCTTTCACTTGACGTACGACTTGTTGTTGATAAGGTAAGGCAAATGTGTCATAATCTTGGGGAGAAAGATAACCAGCCCAAGAGTCGAACATTTGAACGACCTGCGCTCCGCAATCAATTTGATGACGGATATAAATGGCGATCGCCTCGGCAATTTTGCTCAGGAAACTATGCAAAATTTGTGGTTCAGTAAAAGCCATTCCCTTAATATTAGAATAGGTTTTAGAACCTTTACCTTCCACTGCATAAGCTGCCAAGGTCCAAGGAGCACCAACAAAACCTAAAACGGTGGATTTGTTGCCGACTTCCTGACGTAAAGTTTGTAAAATAGTCTTAATAAAAGGTAAACATTCATCAGGATTTAAAGGAGTTAAATTATCAATTTGCTCCTGTGTTCTAATAGGAGTTTCGATAATAGGACCTTTACTTTCGATGATTTCAAAGGGAATACCCAAACCGGGTAAAGGAGTTAAAATGTCAGAAAACATAATTACTCCGTCTGGTTGAAATGCTCTCCAGGGTTGTAAAGAAATCTCGATCGCCAAGTCAGCATTTTCGGAACGTTCGCGGAAACTAGGGTATTTGTCCCGTAAATCGCGATATTCTTTCATATAACGGCCAGCTTGACGCATCATCCAAACAGGAGGGCGATCGACAATTTCACCACGAGCAACTCTTAACAGTAATGGTAATTCAGAGGACATTTTTATATTAACTCCCAATTTTAAACGCAAATTTCTAGCTTATCATTAAGTTGGTTATTGGTTATAAAGCAATAGATAATCGGTAATATTTGGTAATAAATAAAATTACCTTTGCACAAAAGACAGAAAACCATTATCTCCATCTAATTCCACCATTTCTCCCACCACCAAAGCGGCATTTTCGCCATCATGACCAAAGGGTAAATTCGAGACAATGGGTATGCCCAAATCCCCAAGGCGATCGCCCAAAACCTGCTCCACTGTCCAACAATTGGGGGAAGGATCGCACTGACTAAACCTCCCAATGGCGATACCAGCAATACCCTGAAAACAGCCATTTAAACGCCACTGGGTTAACATTCTATCAATACGATAGGGGGACTCAGTGACATCCTCAAAAGCCAAAATAGAGCCTTTTAAGGGGGGCTGAAGGGGTGTTTTCAAGATATGTGTAGCCACGGTTAAATTTGCTGGCAGTAAGCGACCAGTAACTTTACCACCTCCCCAACCTTGACCAGAAAGGGGAGCTAAATTTTTGCCTTCCACAGCATCAAAAAGTCGCTTAATTGACCATTTCGGCTCTGTTGCCAAGGTGGTTAACACCGGTCCGTGAATTGACTGTATTCCCTGTGTCGCCAAACTCCACAATAAACCGGTAATATCAGAAAATCCAATCAACCATTTAGACTCATTTCCCCAAGTCCAATTTTCCAGCAACCTTGCACTACCATAACCACCCCTTGCGCATAAAATCCCTTTACATTGGGGATTATGCCATGCTTCCTGTAAGGCTTCTCGGCGTTGTTGGTCTGTTCCAGCGAGATAACTGTGGTTCGCATCCCAATATTTGCCGAATTGTACATTGTAACCCCGATCGCGCCAAATTTTGATAGCTTGTTCGATTTTCTCATATTCTTTAACTGCACCACTGGGGGATATTACGATTAATAAATCGCCTTTTTTTAAGGGGTTTGGTGTTATTAAGTCCATATTTTTAATTATTATTTAATCTGGTTTGTAGGGTTGGAAATTGCAGCGATCAATTCGGATAATTACGATTAATTATAAATCGCAATTGCCCACTTTTTTAAGATAAGGTAGGCGCGTCATATTTTCATCCTAACAATTAAAATCAATATTTATCTGTGTGACGCTCCCTACACACTAATTTTACCAAAAATAATAAATAGTTTTATAATAAATAAAAGTATATTTGATTAGGTGTTTTTCATGAGAAAAATTCAATTTATTGTCGAAAAATATAGTGATGGTTATATTGCCTATCCCTTGGGTGTTCAAGGTGTGGTTATTGGTGAAGGAGATACGGGTGAAGAAGCTTTAGTCGATGCTCAGTCGGCCTTGAATTTTCATATTGAAACCTTCGGTTTAGGAATTGTCAAGTATGAACAAAACTAAGGAAATTTCTTTAACAGATCAAGAATATTCAGGAATTAAATCAATAGCTGATAATTTTGGTCTCTCTATCACTGAATTTTTATCCCGTTTAAGTTCCCAACAATTATTAGTAATTGATCCCGAATCAAAAGAAGATCAACTTGATTTGGAAGAAGCTTTATTAATATTAAAAGAAGCGAAAAAAACAGGTGAAAAACCCATGTCATGGTCAGATTTTGAAGCGGAATTAGATAATAATGAAATATCAGTTTGTAGTTTGTAGGGTGGGTAATTGCAGCGATAAATTAGGATAATTACCATTAATTATAAATCGCAATTGCCCACCTTTTTAAGATAAGGTAGGTGCGTCACATTTTCATCCTAACAATTAAAACCAATATTTATCTGTGTGACGCACCCTACAAATTACATAGAAATTGTATTTTGTCAAGTTTTTGTTACAAAACTTAATAATTGGGGATTAAGAAACCAGTTTTTTTCAAAAAAACTGGTTTCTGGGATTAATTAAGAAATATTATTTTAATTTCGCTCTAATTTCTTCGATTCTTTGGCGGTTTAAACCTAGGTCTGATTTGCCTAAACGAGAAGCAGATCTAACATGAATTACGTTTTCTTTATTATCTAAATAAAACTCCACATCGTCAACATAACCCATTAATTTTGTTTGAAATTCTGCATAAAGATAGTCCTCTTTTTGCTCAATTATGGTGGTTCTTTCCATGGATTCAATGACTTTTTTTAGCTCAGAAATTGATACCATGGGTAAAGGAGCAATTTTATATTGGGGGTTATCACTCTGACTATGAACACAATTTGGAGTGGTAGGAGTTGGCGCTAATTTGCCGTTTTTTACTCCTAAATTTGTGGGTCGTTTTCCAGTTAAATTAAATAATGGCATTGAGATTTTCCGTATTATTGTTATTATTTTTTACAGTGAGATAGAGATATTCTCTGTTTCCATATTATATGCTAAAATGACTAAAATTTAATAGCAAGAAAAAGCAAAATCAGAGCTAAGGTTAAGAATAGTTAAAGAGAGCAAAATAATTACAGTTCAAGACAATAGGGAAAAAATTTATGACTGTGTTCACAGTGGTGATATGTACTTATAATGGTAGTCAAAGATTACCCTTAGTTTTAGAAAGTCTTTGCCAACAAAAAAATGTTAATAATGTGGATTGGGAAGTCATGGTTGTTGACAATAATAGTACAGAGAATACTCAAGAAGTAGTTAATAAATATCAAGAAAAATGGGTAAAAAATAGTAATTTGAGATCTTATTTTGAATCTGAGCAAGGACTAGCTTTTGCTCGCCAACGTGGAGTAGAAGAAGCTAACTCACCTTGGGTTGGTTTTTTGGATGATGACAATATTCCTGAAGTAAATTGGTTAGAAGAAGTGTTAATTTTTGCCCAAAAACATCCTCAAATTGGAGCTTTTGGTAGTGAAATTAAAGGAGATTTTGACAGGAAACCACCGGAAAATTTTGACAAAATTGCTTGTTTTTTAGCGATTATTAATCGGGGTAATCAAGAGTTTATTTATGAGGTTAGAAATAGAATTTTACCTCCCGGAAGTGGCTTAGTTGTTAATCGTCAAGCATGGTTAAATAATGTTCCCAAAAAGCTTTTTTTAATTGGTAAAATCGGAGATTTAATGTTAGTTAGTGAAGATTTAGAAGCCTTGATTTATCTTCAAAAGTCTGGTTATGAAATTTGGCATAATCCTCGGATGAAAATTAAGCACAAAATACCTGCTTCTCGTTTAGAAAAAGAGTATTTACTTTCTTTAATTAGGGGAATAGGTTTAGTAAGATATTATATAAGGATGCTAAGAATTAAACCTTGGTTAAGGCCTTTTTTTACTATTTTATTCTTAGTTAATGATGCAAAAAAAAATAATCCTGTACTATATAAAAATACAAAGACAAGGCCAACAGGATTTAATAATAAATGCTTGTGAAATGCAATTTTTAATGAGTACAATCGAAAGTCCTTTTTATCTTTTGAAAATGTTTTTAACTTATGAATCATAATGTTTTGCGAGAATTAAAACAAAGTTTACATGATTGTTTACGACCAATGGAAGCTTATTCTGAATGTGTTTTTCTTGATTATCCAGATTACCTTAATTTAGGAGATCATTTAATTTGGTTGGGAAGTATTTTTTATTTAAGGAATACTTTAAATCTAAAAATCAATTATTGTGCCAGTAAAGAGAATTTTTCGGACCTGGAAATGGAAACAAAAAGTAATCAAAGTCCCATCTTTTTTAATGGTGGTGGAAATTTAGGTGATTTGTGGAGTGAATTTCAGGAATTTAGAGAATATATTATTGAGAAATATAAAGATCGCCCCATCGTTATTTTACCTCAAAGTATCTATTTCAAAAATCCCGATAATCTTCATAAAACCGCAAAAATATTTAATAGTCATCCTAATTTAACCATTTTTGTGAGAGACAATTATAGTTATCAAATTGCTAGTACATTTTTTGATAATTGTCAAGTTTTCAAAGCTCCAGATCTGGCTTTAGAAATGATTAATTCTTTAAATTTACCGAGTAAAAAACAAGAAGAATCAAATAGTATTCTCTATTTGTGTAGAAAAGATCAAGAGTTGAATCCAGATTTTAATCTTAATAAATTTAATAGATCTAATTTAGTAGTGGAAGATTGGCCTTCTTTTAATTGGAAATTAGGAGTAGAAAAAGGTAAAATGGGGCGATTGCTTGCTACCATATACAGGGAAGGATGGCAACGAGGTTTACAAACACCAAAAGAGTGGTTAACACGACAAAAATGGTTAGCTTTTAATCCTCAGACCAAAATTTTACAAAATACTGATTACGCTAATTTGCATCTTAATTCTTGGAGTTTTGTCCATAGTGCCATTAATCAATTTAACCAACATCAATTAATAATCACTAATAGATTACATGGTCATATCTTAGGTATTTTATTAGAAAAACCCCATATTTTTCTTCCGAATTCTTATCATAAAAACGAGCAGTTTTATCAAACTTGGACATCAGATCTTCCTTTTTGCCGTTTTGTTAAAGATGCGGATCAAATTCCCCTTATGGTGTCAGAATTGTTAGAGTTTTATGATTATTAATGGTAGTAAAAATATATTTTTGCTCATTTAAATAATTTAAAAATAATAATCACAGAAGAAAATGAAAAACAGTCAAATCAATGATTTTAAGATCACAAAAGAAAATAATCAGAAAAAGTTAGCGGCCAAAATTCAGAATCAACAAGAAATATTTGAAATTTGGTTAAGCACAAATAATCAGAATATTGAGATTGCTTCAACCGCCGATCCTTTGATACCATCGCTACTTTTTCCAGCGATGAAACAAGGTTTAGATATATGGAGCGAGATGCCAATTTCTGCTCATATTTTAGAAGCGGCCCAAAAAGTACAATTAGTAAAAAATACTTGGGATTCGTCTTGGAAAATAATTAAACTCGAGGGTGAAAAAAACTCTAATCAATCACTCATTAAAAGTTCTAAAAATAAAGTCGGAGTATTTTTTTCTGGTGGAGTAGATTCATTTTATACTCTCAAAAAACATCGAGAAGAAATTACTCATCTAATTTTTGTTCATGGTTTTGATATTCCTTTGCACAAGAAAGTATTTAAAGAAATAGTGAGTAAGAAATTAAGAAAAATTGCGGAAGAATTGAAAATAGAATTGATAGAAATTGAGACAAATTTACGTCTTTATTCTGATAAAGTTGTCTCTTGGGAAGACTATCACGGAGCGGCCATGACTGCGGTAGCTTATTTTCTTGCTCCCAATTTTCAAAAAATTTATTTTCCCTCTTCTTATCATTATGCTTTTTTATTTCCCTATGGTTCTCATCCCGGACTTGATCCTCTCTGGAGTATTCCGGGTTTAGAATTAATACATGATGGCTGTGAAACAAGTCGCTTTGATAAAATCAAAGATATTTCTACCTGGAATTTAGCTTTAGAAAATTTGCGTGTTTGTTGGCAAATTAAAGAAGACAAATATAATTGTTGTCACTGTCGTAAATGTTTATGGACAATGGCTTATTTACGTACTTGTAATGTTCTTGAACAAGCAAAAACTTTTCCTGAAAATTTCGATTTTCAAGCTTTTTCCCAACTAAAAATAGATAATTTAGATCATCGCTATCGTATTTTACTGGCGATCGCCATTCTTGAAAAAAAGGGAGATGATAGGGACTTATTAGAGGCAATGAAAAAAGCTTTAAAACACACAAATTATCAAAATCAGGGCAAAAAATTACTCCAACAATGGGGAAGAAAAATAATCAATTATATCAAAAACTAATTTAAAAATAAGGGTAGTGTATTTTATGTAGTGAAAACTTATTTTTGGCCCTTATTTCCTATTAAAATAAGTGAATTACATCAAAAAAACAGTTAAAACGAGTAATTAAATTAACATAT
>JAABRE010000026.1 GCA_011391125.1 Synechococcales cyanobacterium S06 | reverse complement strand
TAGATTTAAAGTAGCTGATTGCAAAACTTGAGAATGACATTCTACTAACCATGCGGTTTCTTCCGCTTTTTTTAGCTTGGGTAATTCCTTGTTAAGAGCAATCTGACTAACTCCTTTTCCTGTTGATTTGTAAGTTTCATTGCACAGGTTGAGCGCATAATTCCACCAGAAACGAGCACATCCCATCATTCTATTTAATTGATGAGACTGCTCGTTATTTGGGTAGATTCTTACTTTTATCGCTCTGTGCATGACTTTATGACAAACTTAGTATACCGTAAACAAGTCTAACACGTATTTTTTCATTTTGTGTATATTCATTCTCTGAAAACTTCTATTTTGGTCGTCATTCATCCCCTCCTTGTATTGAGTCAACCGTTAGCAGGTTGACTTATCCGAAGAAGGGGAATTCTGACGACATTGAGTTAAAATTGATAAAATTTTTAAAATTAGGATTTTTGCGACTAATCTTCCATTATCTGAGCAGAATCAGCATTATTTGGTGTTTCCGTTACTTTTGCTGCTTCTAAGATATTGGCATAAAACCAGCCTCCAATGACTGCACCAATAATCGGTGCTACCCAAAATAACCACAATTGAGCGATAATTTCTATATTACCGGAAAATAAAGCAACTCCTGTGCTACGTGCTGGATTAACGGAGGTATTAGTCACCGGGATGCTGATAAAATGAATTAAGGTCAATCCTAAACCGATCGCAATAGGGGCAAAACCTCCAGGGGCAAAACGATCCGTGGCTCCCATAATAATCACCAAAAACATAAAAGTCATGACGATTTCGGTAATAAAAGCCGATAACAAATTATAACCCCCTGGCGAATGCGCTCCGTAACCATTAGTAGCTAAGGGATTTGAACCTGTTAAATCTAGCGCACCATTACCACTGGCAATTACAAAAATTACTGCTCCCGCAACGATCGCGCCTATAACTTGAGCTACGATATAGGGAAGTAAATCCGACCCACTAAAGCGTTTTCCGGCAAATAAACCAAAGGAAACGGCAGGATTAAAATGACCGCCGGAAATATGCCCAACAGCATAGGCCATAGTCAATACAGTGAGTCCAAAAGCAAAACTAACCCCTAAAAATCCCAATCCGAGGGGGTTTCCTTCGCCGCCAAAGTTGGCAGCAAGCACCGCACTACCACAACCTCCTAGAACTAACCAGAAAGTCCCAAAAAATTCAGCAAGGTATTTTTTCATTTTTCACCCTTTTTGTTTAATTTAGTTATTACTGCTAGTAATGTTAGGTCATTTAGGGAAAAGTCTGAAAACCTTTTTTTCGGGTCAAAAGCTTGCATTGGATGCTCTGGTTGGTTTAAGTTTGAACTTATCGGTTATGTGGTTTTCCGATCTGCTAGATATTTTGTACCAAAAAGTGAATATTCTCTTTGGGAAAAAAGAATCAAGAGTGAATTTACCTGAGTAAGATGTCAAAATTGCCAATATTATCGGCTATTCATTCCTTGTTTTACCTAAACTTTGTCAAGTTTAGCTATTTTTGTGGAGAGGACATTCTGATTTTGATCAAGAAAAATTTAATTTTTGAAGAGGAATAATTGTGACAGAAACTATTTTAGTAACAGGTGGAGCAGGTTATATTGGTTCTCATGCTGTTTTAGCCCTAAAAAAAGCGGGATATAATGTGGTTATTTTAGATAATTTATCCTACGGTCATCCCGAATTAGTTAAAGAAGTTTTACAGGTAGAATTAATAGTAGGAAATACGGGCGATCGCCCCCTATTAGATAAACTATTT
The DNA here is from genome assembly GCA_011391125.1 of Synechococcales cyanobacterium S06. GTDB lineage: Bacteria > Cyanobacteriota > Cyanobacteriia > Cyanobacteriales > JAABRE01 > JAABRE01. Next base: position 56,634 of record JAABRE010000026.1, on the reverse strand, counting down.
AGTACCCATAATATTAGTGCAGTCATGCACTTTGCGGCCTTTATTGCGGTGGGGGAATCTGTAAAAGAACCTGCTAAATATTACCAAAATAATGTGACGGGAACTTTAACATTATTAGAAGCAATGATTGCCGCAAATGTTAAAAAATTCGTCTTTTCTTCTACTTGTGCAATTTACGGAATGCCCCAGGAAATTCCCATGACTGAAAAACATCCTAAAAACCCCTTAAGTCCTTACGCTGCTAGTAAATATATGATCGAACAAATATTAGCAGATTTTGAGGTAGCTTATGATTTAAAATCGGTAGCTTTCCGTTATTTTAATGCTTCTGGTGCTAATCCTGAAGCATTATTAGGAGAAGATCATAACCCAGAAACTCACTTAATTCCCCTGGCCTTATTAACAGCATTAAAGAAACGAGAATGTCTCTATATTTTTGGTACAGATTATCCCACCGAAGATGGTACAGCAATTCGGGATTATATTCATGTAAATGATTTAGCTGATGCCCATATTTTAGGCTTAAAATACTTATTAAATGGCGGAGAAAGTAACATCTTTAACTTAGGAAATGGCAACGGTTTTTCCGTTAAAGAAGTAATCGAAACTGCCCGAAAAATTACAGGTAGAGAAATTAAAGTTATCGAAACCGAAAGACGAGAAGGAGATGCTCCCATCTTGATAGGAAGTAGCGAAAAAGCACGTCAAATCTTAAATTGGCAACCCCAATATGCAGATATTGAAACGATTATCGCCCATGCTTGGCAGTGGCATCAACAAAGACACAATTAACAATTCTGACTCTTTCCTACGGTGATCAAAAATACTTATACTTTGTAGGGAGGGTTAGCAGCGAGATTGATTTAGATGAAAAACTAATAACTTTTGATTCGCAGCATAACCCACCATCTTAAAAATGGTATCCAATTATAGATATATTTTAGGCGTTGCATGACTCTGAGATGAAATTGTAGGGGCAATCCCTTGTGGTTGCCCCCGAAACGCTGATAGGGTAGGGACAAGCCCTACCCCTACATTGAAAATAAATATCAAATCATCTTGCATAGGTGCAACGCCATATTTTACACCAAAAATTCGGGAGAGTCTTATTTATTTCAGAGTAAATTGATGAAAATGAAACAATTTAAAGTATTTTATTCGGTGATTTTTGTACTAATAAATTTGGGTATTTCTAGTTGTGCAGATGCGAAAATATCCCAATGTCAAAAAATGATTTCGTTTGTCAATCAAGTGGCCACGGAAACAAAAACCCTAACCAATAATCAGTCCGAAAAAAATTACCAACCCTGGTTACAAGCAGCAGATAAAATGGAAGAATCAGCCCAAGAAATGGATAAGTTAGTAATATTTGATAGCCAATTAAAAGAGTATAAAAAAGGTTTTGTAGAAATGTATTCCGATTATGCTGAATCTACCCGTGAGATTATTAAAGCTAGGCAAAATAAGGCGTTAAATCAAGCTTTAATTGCTCAAGAAAAAGTGAAAAAAGCCTCCCAATTAGAACAAGAGTTGGGCAATAAAATTAATAATTATTGCCTAAATTAATTGCGATTTGTTCGTTAAGATTGGTGGGTTACGGCTGTTTTGATTATCTAGGTTTATGCTACTAAAATTTAGGCAGCCTAACCCACCCTACAAGTTTTAATTGCTCAATAATTATTACCTAAATTAGCTGTGATTTGTTCGTTAAGATTGGTGGGTTACGGCTGTTTTGAATATCGGGGTTTATTCTACTAAAATTTAGGCAGCCTAACCCACCCTACAAATTATCAATTATTAACTATTTCCAGCCAGCTCTGTCCATAATTTGGACAGATTTACTGTTATTTTGACCATAAACTGAGACATTGATAGTATCACTTTTAAAATTACCAAAACTGGCCACAATGGGATCATATTTGATATTGGCAACTACCGGATATTCATTATTACCTTGGGCAAAAAAGCTTTGAGCAGTAGAACCAGCAAGATATTCTAAAAATTTAACTGCTTCAGTCCTATTTTTACTGGTTTTAATGACACCACCACCACAAATATTAACATGAGTTCCCCTAGCATTTTGATTCGGGAAAAATACCCCTATTTTGCTGAAAATGTCTCGCTCTTCTTTCTTGTCAGATTGCCCTAATCGCGCCACATAATAAGTATTAACAAGAGCTAGATCTGCGATACCTGCTGCAACAGCTTTGATCTGGTCAGTATCACCACCTTGGGGAGGCCGAGCAAAATTTGCGACTAAACTTTTACACCATTGTTCGGCTTTTTTCTCCCCCAAAATTGAGATTAAAGCTGCGACTAATGACTGATTATAAATATTACTTGAAGACCTTGTAATTATCTTTCCTTTCCATTTTGGATTCGCTAAATCTTCATAAGTAGAAAGCTGGCTTTTACTTACTTTATTCTTATTAAAAATAATTACCCTTGCTCTTTTACTAAAACCAAACCAATGTCCTTTAGGATGACGCAAATTTGAGGGAATTTGTTGTTGCAAAATCTTGGAATTAACGGGGCTTAAAATACCAGCTTGATCTGCTCGCCATAAACGTCCCGCATCCACGGTGATTAATATGTCTGCGGGACTATTTTTCCCTTCAGTTTTGATTCTCTCGATTAATTCATCGTCTTTTCCTTCGACTAAGTTGACTTTAATTCCTGTGATACGGCTAAAAGTGTTGTACAATTCGCTGTCTGTGTTGTAGTGACGGGATGAATAAATATTAATTTGCTTTTTTTGTGCAAAGACTGTTTCGTTGATTTTACTGGCGGCAATGATGGTTGCAGCAGTTGCTCCACCTAAAAATAAACGTCTGGATATGGTCATTAATTTGTCTCCTCTTTTTGCTAACTATTTGCTATATCAGAAAAATCTATTATAGCTTTATTGCGATAAATTATTAATTATTTTTAAATTTTTTTTTGCTGAAGTTAGATAAAACCTTGATTTGATAAGGATTACATGGTTTAAGCGCTATAACTTAAAAGCTTAATTTTGTCAAGAGTAATGATTAAATTTATGATTATAGCTAAGAGTATATTTGATATATATTCTCAATAATTGTTCATCTGATTTCGTCAAGAAATCAGATTTCTCTACTTTTATTCAGATAAAACGCTCAAACTTACTTGATCGCCATTTTGCAAAGGTTGACTACTATTAATTACAAAATTATCATTTGGTTTAATTCCAGAAATAATTTCAACTTTACCATTAACAATATTTCCTATTTCTACTACTTGTTTTTCTACGGTAGCTTTATTTTCTTGTTTATTTTTGATAATAAAAATATAATTAGTATCTTGATTTTGATTTAAGGCTGATTCTGGAATAATGATTTTTTGCTGTTTTTCGGGATTAAATTTAACTCTAGCCAACAAACCACTACCAATTTTACTATCAGGATTATCCAGGATTATTTCCAAATTAACTTTACGATTATTAGTCTCAATTAGGGGGGAAATTGTTGTTAGTTTACCAGTAAAAGATTGAGTCGAAAAAGCATCAAACTTAACATTTACTAATTGTCCTATGTTGAGATTGGCTAATTCCAACTCAGATACGGGGACAATCACTTTTACTTGACGGAAATCTCCTATTTTGACAATTTCCGTGGAAGGGGTAATTAAATTGCCGATTTCCGTCATTTTCGCTAAAACTACACCATTAATCGGTGAAAACAAACGATAATAGCCTAATTCCTGTTGTTCTTGGGCAATTACCGCTTTTTGTGAGCCAATTCGAGCTAAAAAAGTGGACACTACTTTTTGTTCAATGGTAATTTGTTCTTGAGCAGATTTCAGATTTTTTGCAGCAATTTTGGCGCTAGTTTGATAATTTTCGGCTTCTTTTTGAGAAATTGCGCCATCCTGAAGCAATTTATTAAACCTAGCTGCGTCATTCTCGGCCTGACGCAATTCTACTCTCATTTTCTCTACTTCAGTCCGTGCATTGTTGACTTCGCTTTCAGCTTGGGCCAATTCGGATTCGAGGGCTAATAAATCAGCTTTGGCCTTATTGACCGCTGCAATTTGGAAGCTATCATCAATGGTGGCAATTAGTTGACCAGAAAAAAGGCGATCGCCCACGTCAACCGTCAGAGCAAGAAGTTTTCCTTCAACTTGAGAGCGAAGAGAAACTTCTTGAATTGGTTTTGTAGTACCAATGTATTCAGTAATCGTGGCAGGAGGGTTCAAATTGGCGGTAGCGACATCGACATTAATGGATTTTTTTTCTGGTGGTTGAGAAGTAGGCTGATTCTCAGTTTTAGGAATTTGACTACAACCAATTAAAGAGAAAAAAATTAAATTAATCAAAGGGAGAAAATAGCGAGGGAATGTTATACTTTTGTGGGAGTATTTCATGACAATTAATAATTATAAACATTAAATAAATGATAACAAAGTAATAAGAAATATTACAGGAATTGCCCAATATCACCCAGAATTTGCTAAACTATAACAGATTTATTAAATAAGGAAAATTATGGATAAAGATACACAATTCATGTTATTAGTAATTGGTCTCCCCATTGTCGGATTAATATATTGCGGTCTTGGTATCTTAGTTATGGTTAATAGTTTGTGGGTAAGGGAACATTCTTTAATATCTGGAACATTATTTTTCCTAATTCCTGCTACGATTTCCGGTTTAAATTGGGTTAAATTTTCTGTGGAAAAATATCGCCGTTAAGATTATTTAAAAAGCAATTTCCAGAGGGGATGACTGGGACCTTGTTCCTGAATTTTCTCAACTTTTTTTTCTAATTGTAATCTTTCTTTGGGGGAAATTCCTGTTAGTTTATATTTAGTTTGTCGCACTAAAACAGCAGCAGTTATGGCCAGAGGAAAAGTGAGAGCTAAACTAGATAAAAAGTTATAAGATAGGGAATAAGTGATAGCTACCCAAGTAAAATGATCGAAAATTAATGATATTTCATCCCTTAATCCCCAAAGTCCTATGGGTGCTAAAGTTAACCAACATAATAATACAAAAAGCCAGCGACCATACATTTGTATTTTATGTAATTTTTCTACTTTTTTATCCATATTTTTAAAATTACTAATAAATTAATGACTTTCCCCTATCCTACTTGGTAGGGTGGGTTAGCAGCGAGATTGATTTTGATAAAAAACAAATAGCTTTTGATTCGCTGCGTAACCCACCATCTTAAATATAAAAGTCAATTATCAATTTTACATCAAAAAGTAGGGAAAGACAAGTTAATTTTTGTAGTAGAAATTCCTTAATTACCACTACAAAAATAGGTTTAACTGATAACTGATAACTGTTGTTTTGTTTGTCGTTTTCTCCACCAACCCCAAAGGGTACTAGCAACAAAAATGCTGGAATAAGCTCCAGAAATAAAGCCAATCATTAGGGCTAAAGCGAAATATTTGAGGGTTTCACCACCAAATAAAAAGATTGCTAAGACTGGTAATACGGTGGTTAAAGAAGTGTTAATTGAACGGGTTAAAGTTTGGTTAACAGCATCATCGACAATCTGATCAATTGATGCTTCTGGTTCTTGGGCAATTGTCTCTCGAATTCGATCATAAATAACCACAGTATCGTTAACAGAAAATCCAACAATTGTTAGTAACGAAACTAAAAATAAACTATCAATTTCCACACCTAAAACTAAACCTAAAATGGCAAAAACTCCCGCTGTAACTAAAGCATCGTGGAAAAGTGCAACAATAGCAAAAAAAGCATAATCAAACTGAAAACGGAAAGTTAAATAAATAATAATTCCCAAAAAAGAGACGATTAAAGCTAAAATTCCTGCCCTAAATAATTCTTTACCAATGGTGGGTCCCACTGTATCTATTTGGGTAAGTTTAGGATCAAATTTGCCAATTTTTTCGCTTAAACTATTTTCTAATTTAGTCCTTTCTTCCACATTTAAAGTTTCTGTTCTAATGGAAAGACCATATTTTTCAATTACTTGAACACTACTATTTCCTAATCCTTCTTTGCTAAGAATTTCTGTTACTTGATTCGTGGTAATAGGGTTATCACAATTACCTGCTAAATTACAATCCAATTCTAATTGTAATTTAGTCCCACCAATAAAGTCTAAACCAGGTCGTAAAGGTGCGTTAAATTGAGTAAAAGATATTATCATAGCGGCTATGCTGACTATCATAGCAATACCAGAAATTGTCCACCAAATTTTTTCTTGTTTGACTACACTAAATCTCATTTTTGTTAGTTACTCTCTTGTTTATTTAAAATATTTTTAGCTAAAAGATAAGCTTGGGAAACTGTCTTAATTTTACCCTCAATGTGAGCAATTGCAATTTCTGTTAATAATTTACCAATTTTTGGCGAGGGTTTAATATCCAACTCCCTGATTAAATCGTTTCCCGTAATTAAAGGTTTCGGGTGTGCCACAGGATCAGCGGGATTAAAGTAGCGATGCAATAGGGAGGCGATCGTGGTCAGATTGCCCACTAAAACACTCGCTAGTAAGGCAAAAACCGGAAAAACGTCTTTTAAGTCCAAAAACAGGAAATACTGCTGTCTAAGGCTCATTTCTTGTTGATTGATTATTTTGGGTAAGTTAGTTAAACTGGCGACGACGTTACGAATGACATAACGGGAGTATTTTAAGTCAATTAAATCCTGTTCGGCAATTTCGGGATTTTGGGAAACTAAGCAAGCAATTTTTGCCAAATAATTCCAATTGTCATTATTTTTATATTCGGGATAATTTTCACTGATTTTTTCGGTAAATAAATCTATTTTATCTAATAAGTGAAATTGTGGTTCACTACTATTTTTAAACCAAGGTTTTATGAGTTCATTTTGATAAGCTAAGGTTAAATAATAATTGCCTAATTTGTTACTGGTTAACAGATAATCTAATTCGGTTTTAATTCTTTCAGGAGCAACTTTTTTTAATAATGGTGCTAATTTTGCCACGGTTTTTTCGGTATTATTTTCGATTTTAAAATTTAATTGAGCTGCTTGACGATATGCTCTTAATAATCTCAAAGGGTCATCTTTAAGATTAGTTTCGCTGATCATTTTTAAGCTGCGATTTTCTAAGTCGATTTTTCCATTTAAAGGATCAAATATTTTTTGTTCAAAGGGATTATAGGCGATCGCATTGATGGTAAAATCTCGCCGTCTTAAATCAGTATCTAAACTGTCACCTTCTTGTTGGGCAAAATCTAGGGTAGCATCTTTTAAAACCACCCTAGCAATTTGTCTTTCCGAGTCTAAAATAACAAAACCAGCGTGATATTTTTGAGCGATATTTCTAGCAGTATTAACCGCATTTATCGGTAAAACAAAATCTAAATCTATAGTTTTTTTTTCTCGATTTAAAATAGCATCTCTTACCGCTCCTCCTACTAAAAAAGTATCCGGAGGTAATAAACTTAAATCAAAGGGAATCTTAATTAATAACTGTTCATTATTCATTAGTTTTTTAATAGAGTAACAAGGATTCATCTAAGAGAAAGTTCCATAATATCATCAAAAAACAAAAGCTTTCTTTATAATTTGTAGAGGAAGAATGGTGCGAAATAAATTACAGCGAAAAAAACAATCTTGATTCGCACCGTAACCCACCATCTTAAATATTAGAGTCGAAAAACAGCCATCAATCATTAATCTTTTTGAGCCAATCAATTATCAGATTATTAAATCTATCAGGAGACTCATCATGGGGGCAATGGCCAACCTGTTCTAATATTTGTAACTCAATACGGGGATTAGCTTTCACTAAACTTGACGCTAAACTCACGGGAATCATTCGATCTTCGCTTCCCCAAATTAACAAAATCCGAATCTGAAGATTAGATAACATTTTTGAGGCCGAATCGGCAAAATTAGGCTTATTTACGGATTGAACTAAAGCACAAAATGCCCTCTCGGCACCTTCATCTAAGGGAGGAGTCGCCAAAATTTGTATTAACTCATCAGTCACCGCATTTTGGTCATAATAGGCGAATTTAGCCCATTTACGGAGAATATTAGGACGACGAAGGAAAAAAAACAAAGGTTTTAATAAAATTGGTGTCGCAAATATATTTTCAATGGTAGTAACAACCGGTTGCAGAAATTGGGGAATCAGTTCCTGTCGGCTCGTCACATCTGGTAAATTAATCATGGCCAAACCCTGAGTCATTTCTGGATAATGATTGGCCGTAGTTAAAGCGACTAAAGAACCAAGAGAATTACCCACCAAAATCGCAGGAAAATTAATCAAAGTTTGCCAAAAATCAAAGATTAATTCGGCCCATAATTTAGCTTGATAATTAGTGAAAGCCTTGCTCGAAGCGCCAAAACCTAGTAAATCTAAGGCATATACGGTATGATTTTCACTTAAAGCCCTTAAATTTTTATGCCAATGGGGAAGAGAAGCTCCAAAACCGTGTATTAAAATTAACGGCGATTGTGGAGATTCTCTGACATTTCTAGCTCGTAAGTAGGTGTAACGAATTTTCCAACCACGCCAAATAAAATCCCGTTGATTACCTAATTTTTCTCTCATCTCATAAAAATTTGTTTACGAATTGTAATGAAAATCTGTCTTTGGGCATAAATTAAAGTATGATAATAAGAATAACATTTAAGTAATTTTTGTACCTAAGTCAGTATTACCGTAATAAAAACGCCTGTGAAAGATAATAGACGCAATCGTGATCTCCCTCAAATTAACGAACGAATCCGCTTTCCCACCATCCGTGTCATCGATATGGATGGCTCTCAGTTAGGTATTATCACTCCTAGTGAAGCTATGACAGTAGCTGAGGAAAGGGGAGTAGATTTAGTATTAGTCAGTGATGCCGCTGATCCACCAGTTTGCCGTATCATGGATTACGGTAAATATAAGTTCGAGCAAGAAAAACGCGCTCGAGAAGCTAGGAAAAAGCAACACACGGCCGATGTTAAGGAAGTGAAAATGCGTTACAAGATCGAAGAACACGACTATCAAGTGAGGGTGAAAAACGCCGAACGCTTCCTCAAATCAGGAGACAAGGTTAAAGCTACCATTACCTTTAGAGGTCGTGAAATCCAACACGCCGATTTAGCCCAGGAGCTACTTCAACGTATGGCCAGAGATTTGGAAGAGTTGGCCGAAGTACAACAAGCTCCGAAAAAAGAAGGCCGCAACATGATGATGCTTCTAGCACCCAAGAAATAAGAAGTAAGAAGTAAGAAGTAAGAAGTAAGAAGTAAGAAATTAGTCGAAGCATCGCACTTTGTTACTTCTTCTTTCTTTAAGTATTCTTTACTTGATCTTCTCCCTACTTATTACTTTTTACTTTTTATTTTTTACTTCCTTTAAAAGGCAACATTCCCAGACTAAACGGGGTTGGACGAATCTTTTTAAGAGTTTTTTCGCCTTTTCTAATTCCTCAATCATTTCCTTTTGCTGGTGTTTTTCCCAGTAAAAGTATTGCAAATAGTCGATTAACCAGAGTTGCGTTTCGTTATCTAATTCTGTGGTAATCAATTTGGCGATCGCAAAAACATCCAAGGGATGGTTAATCGGTTGTTGGAGTTTTTGTAATAATTCCTTACCAATAATTTGTAATTGTCGATGGGCTATTATTGCTGAACCCGGACTACCTTGGGCGATCGCCATTAATAAACGATTATTTTCCAAACCCTCATAACCTTTAAAACTCAAGACTTCAGCCAATTCTGATTCCGATAAACGCGAAAATGGAATGGATTGACAACGGGAAACCAAAGTAGATAACAAAGAATCTGGACTTGGGGCAATTAAAATCAAAGTAGCCCTGCCGGGTTCTTCAAGGGTTTTCAACAAAGCATTGGCGGCACTTTCGGCCATAGTATGAGCATCTTCTATAATTATCACAGAGCGATCGCTACTAAGAGGAGGCCGACTAAGAAACTGGGTAATTTCGCGAATTTGTTCAATTTTAATCGTCGGGGGAGCTTTACGTTTAGCACCACTTTCCGCTGCTTCTTTGGGAGTTAACAGTTTACCATTAACTAAATAACTGGGTTCAATCCTTAAAAAATCGGGATGATTAATTAAAGAAGTGCGAGATTTTAAACCCAGTAAAACTTGACTAAAAGCTGAGGCCGTCAAGGATTTGCCGATACCTTCAGGACCGGAAAATAAATAGGCCGGCGCAATACGTTGTTTTTTCAAAGCCTGATTGAGTAATTCAACCGCTTGTTTTTGTCCAACTAATTCCCGAATAAATAAACTCATAAGATTATCTGGAGACCAGACCAAATTTAGAATAGAATAAGCAATAATATCAACTATTAACTATTAACTGTTTTAATATGGCTCGTTATACTTGTTCCTATATTGTCAATCTGTCCTTAGAAGAAATGAAAACCTGTTTAAAGGATATTTTCACCAATTGTAATTGTAATTTACTCTATGATACGTCAGATTATTTCATGGCCAGAGAAACCCCCGGACAAATCCACTTTTCTCGGTTAGTCACCATCGAAGTATTACCTGATAACCTCAACCAACCGAATCAATTACGACTCAATTTTGTGGTCAAAAATGAAGAATTGCCCCTACAAGTTAATAATCATTGTCATCAAATCTTTGACTTAATGCAGCGGATTATTGCCGAAAATTACCAATGGGAATTAGAAAATAACTTAATCAAGGAAACTAATTAATTAGGATTTTTCCACCGGAAATATTTTTTTCTCTAATTCTGTCATAGCTGGGTCAATCAGGGTAATATCGAAAGGATCATCACTGGGGAGAGTCGGAAAAATATCCCGTTGTCGATAGTGATAAATTGCGATTACCTGTGGTCCAAAAACGATTTCATCACCATTTTTGAGCTGATGACAGGCTACTTTTTCCCCATTAATCAAGATACCATTGGAACTGTGTTGGCCATCGGGACTACCATCAATGATGCGGTAACCGTCAGAACCAGTCTCCGGTACAAACTTCAATAAAGTAGCATGAATTCGCGAAACAAACTGAGAATGAAGACGAATATCCGCATCGGGAGACCGACCCAAGGTATATTGAGAGTCTTTTAAGCTAAACTCTCGTCTTCCTCGGTCATCTTCGACAATCAGTAAATGGATGATGTAGTGTTCGGCGGGTTTTGGCTCCATGATTCAGTTATCAGTGATCAGTGATCAGTTATCAGTGATCAGTTATCAATTAATGATAAATTATCAACTGTCAACTATTGTACGGGTGAACGGCCGTTCGCCCTTACTATTAGTTGTCAACTGTGAAACAATTATATAATAATAGGGAATTTGTGACTACGATCACCGAACTTGAAGCCATGAAAGCGGCTGCAACTGCCGGATTGAGTAGTATTCCGTAGCTCGGTAATAAAATTCCCGCGGCTAAGGGAATGGTGATCAAATTGTAACCTAAAGCCCAAAATAAATTTTGTCTAATTTTATTAAAGGTTGCTAAACTCAATTTTAAGGACTCAACTACATCCTTTAATTTACCACTCATTAAGACGATATCCGCAGTTTCCATCGCTACGTCTGTTGAGCCATGAAGCGAAATGCCGATATTTGCTTGAGCTAAGGCTGGAGCATCATTAATTCCATCTCCCACCATCGCAATTAAACGGGAATCTTTTTGTAGCTTGCTGATAATTTCTGCTTTTCCTTGGGGTTTAACTTGGGCGTAAACTTCAGTGATATTGAGTTTTTGGGCGATCGCCTGAGCGGTTTTTTCGTGGTCTCCGGTTAACAAAACCACCTGTAAACCCATATCCTGTAAGCATTTCACCGTCGCAACTGCATCTGAGCGCAATTGGTCTTCTAACGCAATCACCCCTAAAAGTTGCTGGTCAAGACTAACATAAACCAAGGTTTTGCCCGAATTTGCCAAGTTTTCCGACTGTTGAACAATATTTTTTGACATATCCACCCCTTGGTTGAATACATAATTATAGCTACCTAGGAGAGCCATTTTACCCTGTATTTTGCCTGCGACACCCAATCCAGCATTTGTACAGAGATCGTCTGCATTTTGTGGGAAGATGTGTTCCTTGGCTGCGGTGGCTAAAATGGCATTGGCTAAAGGATGATTAGTGGAGTTTTCTAAAGTAACCGCAATTTGTAGCAATTCTGTTTGGTTACAATTAACAGTTAAATAATCAGTAATCGTGGGTTTTCCTTGGGTGAGAGTACCAGTTTTATCGAAAACGATGGTATGTAAGCGATGGACTTGTTCAAGGAGATCACCACCTTTAATTAAGATACCTTTTTCAGCGCCCATACTTGTACCGACCAAAATTGCTGTGGGAGTCGCCAACCCCAAAGCACAGGGACAAGCTATGACTAATACAGCGATGGCCAATTTGATACTTAATAACAGGGGGGTTGTATTCATAACCATGGTTCCCAGTTCGTGAGTCATACCGTGTTGTAGGACATGAGGCCAAAGTTTTGTTCCCCAAAAGTACCAAAAGAGGAAAGTTGCGGAGGCGATCGCCATGACTCCGTAGGCGAAATAACCAGCTACCGTATCCACCAACTGTTGAATGGGAGCTTTACGGGTTTGTGCGGCTTCCACTGAAGCTATAATTTGACTGAGGGTAGTATTTTTGCCAATTCGAGTCGCTTTAATAACAATAACACCAGATAAATTAATCGTACCTGCACTAACTAAATCACCGGGTTGTTTAAAAATGGGGAGGGATTCGCCGGTTAACATGGATTCTTCAACAGAAGTGCTACCATTTACTAACTCGCCATCTACGGGAATTTTCGCACCGGGTAAAACCCGCAACCATTCGCCAACACGAACTTGATGGACAGGAATTTTAATTTCCGAGGGATCATTAATGGTAGGATTCGGAACTAAATTGGCCTCCTCTGGTTGTAAAGAAAACAAAGCAAATAAAGCCGAACTAGCACGATTTCTGGCCCTTGATTCTAGAGTGCGGCCTAAAAAAATGAACCCGAGTAACATCACAGGTTCATCAAAAAAACATTCCCAATGTAAATCAGGGAAAAATAAAGCGAGACAACTGGTAAAATAGGCGCTAAAAGTACCAATTCCCACTAAAGTATTCATATTGGGCATACCATAGCAAAGACTACGAAAACCCTCAACTAAAATCGGTCTTCCGGGAAAAAGCAAAGCTAAAGTGGCCAAACTCCAGTGAAACCAAATATTATTTAATAAAGGTAAACTAGGACCTCCTAAATGGTTAAGATGACCTAAAAAAGAGAACAATAACAGAAAAATAGCGATTAATAATTGGTTTAATTGCTGCTGATTTTCCTGAAGATTGCGTTGTTTAAGGGTTAAAATCGAATCCTCTTGAACTTCAGAACGAGCTTGACTGGGAAAACCTTTTTCCGTTAACTTTTGCGCTAAAGTTTGGGGTAAAATAGTCTCACTGTCATATTTCACCACGGCCACTTGGGTAATAAGATTAACACAAGCTGAAATAACCCCGCTATTATTAGTTAATTGTCTTTCTACTGCTTTGACACATCCGGCACATTTCATCCCTTGAACATCAAGAGTGACAGTTTGAATTGGTTTTGAGGTTTTGACTTCTTCTGGTTGGGAAATTAGGGAAATCATAGACTTTTTAAATAATAAAAGTAAGATAGTTGATAGTTGATAGTTGACGATCGCATTTTCTGATTAAATGTTATCTACCCCTCACCCCCCTCCCCCCTCATCCCAAAGGGAGAGGGGGAAAGAGAGGGAAAATGTCAACTAAAAATGCTATAGTTGATCGTGGATAGTTGATCATTTTTATCAAAACTGTCAACGGCTATGACAACAAAGATAAGATAAGCTTAAATGATTTTTAAGAATTTATACTTAATAACCAGAGGAGTCAAAATTGAGATCTTAAACAGGATTAATATATTGAAAATACGAGCAAAATGTCGGTGAGAAAAGGAAAAAAATTATTAGAGTAAATAAAAGGAAAAATGATCAGTGATCTCTGTACCATCTTATTAGTTGAAGATAATCCCGTCAATGCGACCTTAATTAAAAAATTATTATCAACTTCGACTAAATCTTCATTGGCTGAAGGTATCTCCTTTGAGGTTACTTGGATTGAGACACTTACTCAAGCTTTGGAAAAAATTAATCAACAAAATTTTGATGTGATTCTCCTTGATTTGATGTTACCGGATAGCAGTGGACTTGGTTCTTTAATAAAAGTGAAGGAAAATGCTCCCCAAACTCCCGTTATTATTCAAACGGGTAGTGAAGATGAAACTCTGATTGTCAAATCCTTTCAGTTAGGAGCTGATGGTTATTTAAAAAAACAAAATTTAGATCGCAATCTGTTAATTTATGCTATTCGTTCCGGGATTGAAAAGCAACTTTATCTTGCTAACCTACAAAAAAGTCAGCTCGAACAACAACAACAGGAATTTCAAAGTTTAGAAGAGTTTGCTAATGGAGTTAAAACTAATGTAACAGCTCGAATGTTTGGTTCTCAATCCATTAAAGACGGATTACCAGATATTTTCCTAGAAATGGTCCAAGAATACGGTAATTATCTGGATTTGGCTTTAGACGAAAGAGCCTATAAGGTTTCCCATAATATTAGTGACAAATTGCGCACTCTCTCAGAAAAATTAGGTTTTTTGAAAGCTAGTCCCCGTGATATTATTGATATTCACACTTTTGCCTTGAAGAAAAAAAATGAAAATGCTACCCTAGCTAAAGCTCAAGCTTATGTTGGCGAAGGCCGTTTAATGGTATTAGAATTAATGGGTTATCTCACTTCCTACTATCGTAAATATTATATCGGCCTTAGTAATATGAATATGAACCATAATCCTCGCCAATCTAACCATTTATGAGAAAATATCTATTAAGACTCTATATTACTGGTAATACTCCCCGTTCTCAAAGGGCGATCGCCAATTTATTTCGCATTTGTCACGAAGAGTTACAGGACCAATATAACGTAGAAATAGTTGATGTCTTGGAGCAGCCACAACTGGCCGAGGATGAAAAAATTTTAGTCACTCCCACCCTGATTAAACAATTACCTCCCCCTTTACAAAGGATTATTGGTGATATGTCCAATGTGGAAATGGTGTTATTAGGGTTAGACTTAGTACCTAAATTCTCACAAGATGAAATTTTCGATCGCTAATTGTCAATTAACAATGGACAGTTGACAATTGATAGCTAACAGTGGATAGTTATTAATTAGGGTTTGCTGAATAAATGGCTGGTGAGGGTGAGTTGATAGTTGATAGTTGATAGTTGATAGTTTGACCGGGTCTTTTGACGAGCAAAAATCTTGATTAATCCCCGTAAATGTAAGGTTTTTTACTATTATTTGTTGAAATCCTTGCACTTAAATCAAGTCCCACCAACTTGAAAGTATTGATATACATGGCTTTGTGCTTTTTTCAGTAAACCCTAATTATCAAGGAAACGTTATTCGTATTCATAAAATTAAACTTAATCAATAATGGTACAAAATTTAGAACTAGATGGTATTGAAAAATTAGAAACAGGTATTCCGGGGTTTGATTTTTTATCCGAAGGAGGACTTCCTTTAGGTAGAGCAACCTTGATTTCAGGTACAGCAGGAAGTTCCAAAACCGTTTTTGCTTGTCAATTTTTGGTGGAAGGGATTAAAAAAGGCGAAGCTGGAGTTTTTGTCACCTTTGAAGAACCACCCCAGGCAATTAGAAGGAATATGCGAGGTTTTGGTTGGGACATTAGCCAATGGGAAGAAGACAGAAAATGGACTTTTGTTGATGCTTCTCCTCAACCCGGCATCCAACCCTTAGTCAGTGGACAATATGATTTAAGCGCCTTGTTGGCGAGAATTGAGTTTGCCATCCGTAAACATAACGCAAAACGAGTTTCCATGGACTCTTTAGGCGCAATTTTTAGTCATTTGGCCGACAGCGCCCAAGTGCGTAGTGACTTATTCGTCATTGCTTCGGCACTACGGGATTTGGGGGTAACATCGGTGATGACGGCCGAAAGGACCGATGAATATGGAGAAATCAGTCGTTACGGAGTCGAAGAATTTGTCGCTGATAACGTGGTAATTCTGCGCAATGTTCTCAGTGATGAAAAACGCCGTCGGACCATTGAAATCCTTAAATATCGCGGTACAAACCACCAAAAAGGGGAGTATCCCTTTACCATTATTCCTGGTCAAGGAATGGTCATTATTCCCCTGTCGGCGATCGAATTGGAGCAAAGTTCATCCGATATTCGGATCACTTCCGGTAGTCATGAATTGGATAAAATGTGTGGTGGTGGTTTTTTCCGCGATTCGGTTATCTTGGTTTCTGGCGCAACAGGAACAGGTAAAACCCTGATGGTGACAGAGTTTATGGCCGGTGGTGTCCAAAGTGGGGAACGTTGTTTGGTTTTTGCCTTTGAAGAAAGTCGCGAACAATTGTACCGCAATGCGATCGGTTGGGGTGTCAACTTTGCCCAAATGGAAAAAGAAGGCCAACTCAAAGTAGTTTGTCGTTACCCGGAAACGACGGGGTTAGAAAACCATTTAATTAATATGAAAAATACCATCGAAGAATTTAAACCCAATCGAGTCGCAGTTGACAGTTTATCAGCTTTAGAAAGGGTTTCAAATTTAAAAGGTTTTCGGGAATTTATTATTGGTTTAACCTCGTTTATTAAACAGCAAGAAATCGGCGGTTTATTTACTTCCACCACCCCGAATTTAATGGGAGGTTCTTCCATTACCGAAGGTCATATTTCTACTATTACTGACTCAATTATTTTGCTAAGATATGTGGAAATGTATGGTGAAATGCGTCGCGGAATTACCGTTTTAAAAATGCGCGGATCAATGCACGATAAGGATATTAAGGAGTTTTCTATTGATGGTAAAGGTATGCACATTGGTAAACCTTTCCGTAACGTTACTGGTATTATTTCTGGTACACCAATGTACATTGCTCAAACCGAAGTTGATCGCTTAAGTAGTTTATTTGAAAACGGAGTTTAGCCATTGACAATTAAATTTGGGGGTGGGTTAGATTGCGAAAAGTGAATTAAGCCTAACCAGCCAACGAAAAAACAGCCATAACCCACCACGATTTTTAATTAACAAATAAAAGAGGTTTTTTGTCATGGAAAATGTCGAATTTAATGAGGAATTAGAATGGACAAAAGAAGCACAAATTAAGTTTAAAAATATACCTTTTTTTGTGCGCAGTCAAGCTCGTCAACGCATTGAGGAATTAGCCCGAGCTGCTGACGAATATATCGTTACTGCGGAAATAGTCGAACAAGCTAGGGTTGAATTTGGGCAATAAATCGGTGAAGGCCAAATTGTTTGTGTATTGTTAGACTGGGCATAAAAAGACATCGTTTAGTAAAGGTCGTGTTTATAGGGGTTAACGGCCGTTAACCACTACTGTTATAGTAATTCCAATTAAGATTAGAATAGTAAAAAATAGGTTCGTTGTTGCGCTTTAGCGCTATAGATAGCGCTAAAGCGCAACAACAAACCGTCTTTATTTTTCACAATTAATTTTGCTTAGGTACTTATTGTTTAATTTTTATTTGGAATTACTATAACTGATAACTGATAACTGATAACTGATAACTGAAATGACCTTGATTTTCTTGTGTAGATTTTTTAGTTTAAAATATTCCCATCACATTTAAGTCCCCATAAATAAATAAATTAACAAAAATTTACAATTTTGTTAAATAAAAATAAATGTCAAGAAAAGGGAAAATTTTGCTACACTAAAGGACAATCCATAGTTACAATCAAAAATAACCTGTTTTAAACGCAATTTTCCTAAAAAATATGGTAAGTACCCTATCAAAACCAGAATTTGAAGAATTACGCCCCGGAGTGAAAGCTCCAGCAGCAGAGACAATTCTCACCCCTCGCTTTTATACCACCGATTTCGACGAAATGGCTAAAATGGACATTTCCGTTAACGAAGAGGAATTAAGGGCGATTTTAGAGGAGTTTAGAATTGACTACAATCGTCATCACTTTGTCAGAGACGACAAATTTAACCAGTCTTGGGACAATCTTGACGAGAAAACCCGCGGATTATTCGTCGAATTTCTGGAAAGATCCTGCACGGCAGAATTTTCTGGTTTCTTATTGTATAAAGAATTAGGAAGACGCTTAAAAGACACCAGTCCTTTATTGGCAGAATGTTTCAACCTCATGTCCAGAGATGAAGCTCGTCATGCTGGTTTCTTAAACAAGGCTTTGTCAGATTTTAACCTGTCTTTAGATTTAGGTTTTCTGACCAAGAATCATACTTATACCTTCTTTAAGCCTAAATTCATCTTCTACGCTACCTATTTATCGGAAAAAATCGGCTATTGGCGCTATATTACCATTTATCGCCATTTAGAGCAGCACCCCGAAGACAGAATTTATCCCATTTTCTGCTTCTTTGAAAACTGGTGTCAAGACGAAAACCGTCATGGTGATTTCTTCGACGCAATTCTCCAAGCTCAACCCCAGTTTTTAAATGACTGGAAAGCACGTCTTTGGTCCCGTTTTTTCTTGTTGTCAGTTTTCGCAACCATGTATCTGAACGACTGTCAACGTGCTGATTTTTATGCCACTCTCGGTTTAGACGCGAGAGAATACGATAAATTGGTCATTGAGAAGACTAATGAAACGGCCGGAAGAGTTTTCCCCATCGTTTTAGATGTCAATAAACCTGAATTTTATGATCGCCTAGAAACTTGCGTCAGCAATAACGAAAAATTACGGGCGATCGATGCGTCAAAGGCACCGGGATTCATCAAAGGATTGCAAAAATTACCCGTTTTCTTATCTAACGGTTGGCAATTCGTGAACTTGTACTTAATGAAACCCCTTCCTGCTCAACCTGTAGGTTCAGTTCGTTAAGTATAAATACTTAATCCTCAAAAGAGACGTTAAGATAACGTCTCTTTTCTTGTGTTAAGATAAAAATATTTTCAAGATACATTAACAATGATGAATCAATTACAGCAAAATATTAAAGCCTTTATTCGTAAAGGGGAAAATAGTGGTTATATAGCCGAATGCTGGGACATTTCTGTGGTAACTCAGGGAGCAACTTTAGATGAAGTTGTTAATAATTTACAAGAAGCCGTATCCTTACATTTAGAAGATGAAAATTTAGAGGAATTAGGATTAGTTAAAAACCCTTGTTTAATGATTACTTTTGAATTACAACCCGAATATGCCTAAACTTAAAAAATTATCGGGAATACAAGTTCTTAATATTTTAGCTAATTTTGGCTTTCAGGTTTATAGTCAGAAAGGAAGTCATCTTAAATTGCGACGTAATGGTATTAAGTCGGTGGTTACAATTAAACGTAAAAATGCAAAAGTATCTTTTGACTTCGTAATTAAGTCTAGGAGCGCTAAAGCGCAACTACGAACCTTTATTCATTGAGCTTTTATTTATGACTACCTACTTACAGGAAAAGAAAGTTTAACTATTCCTAATCATAAACAATTAGATACTGGTACTTGTCGGGCAATTTTTAGACAGACAACTAAATATATTTCTCCTTCAGAATTATGGCCTTATTTTTATGAATAAATAACTATAGTAATTTCAATTAAGATTAGAACAGTTAAAAAATAGGTTCGTAGTTGCGCTTTAGCGCTTCTTAGGACTAAAGTCCAACAACAAACTAAAAACTTTTGTTTAATTTTTATTGGGAATTACTATAATTGCGATTCGCAATTGTTTTATGTTGTTGTTGATAGGCCAGTATCTTTTCACAAAGTGCATCTTTTAGCCTATTTTGAGTTAAAAAACTAATTAGTAACTTTTTTAAAATAATACTTGACAAGAAAATTTTTTTTATTCATAATGAGAATAAGTTGCAATTAATATTGATCAATTAGTTTACAAATATCTAAAAATAAGGGGAATAAACCGATGTACGTCTGTATCTGTCATGGTATTACCGATAAAGATATTCAAGAAGCGCCTAAACAGGGGATTTGTTCAATGAAAATGCTGAGAGAATCTATGCAGGTTGGTAATCAATGTGGTTGTTGTCAAGATTATGCTAACCAAATTTTACAGGAAGCAATTAATGTTAATTCAGATACTTGTCGTAATTTTAGTTGTCAATAATATGCTTAATAAGTTACTTTGTAGGGTGGGCAAATTTACGTTTACTCTTAGCTTTTAAGCTAAATCTGATTAAATTTGCCCACCTTACCGGGTTAACTTTTATATTTGAGATTGCAGGTAATTTTGCAAGCCAATTTTGTCGATTAATCCTAATTGTTTCTCTAACCAATAGGTGTGATCGTCTTCAGTTTCCGCTAAAATTAGTTTGAGAATTTCCCTCGATTGATAATCTTGTTCTTGTTCACAAATGGCGATCGCCTCCTTGAGATTTGCTATTACTTGATACTCATAATCAAGGTCATTTTGGAGCATTTCCGGTACAGTTTTGCCAATATTTAAACCATCTTGTTGGGATAAATCTGGCGTTGCTTCCAAAAACAAGATTCGTTCGATCAATTTAGCAGCATGAGTTGTTTCATCCTGCATTTCATGGTCAATCCGTTCAAATAACTTAGTTAAACCCCAATCTGCATACATCCGAGAATGGGTAAAATATTGATCCCTAGCAGCTAATTCACCCCGCAGTAATTTTTGTAACTGTTGTACAACCTTGTCTTGACCTTTCATTATTTGTCTTCCCTTAAATCATTGATTGTAGATAATTTTCCAGACCAGAATTGGCCATTAACCATTGCTGAGATTCTAGCCAATCTATTTGTGCTTCAGTTTGTTCCAAAAGTTCTTCAAGTAACTCCCGACTAACATAATCTTGAACACTTTCACAAAGATTGATTGCATCAGTCATATTTTGACGAATTTCGGTACAAATAGTTAAATCATTTTGCAAAATTTCTGGTACATTTTCGCCAATAAAAAGTTTACCCAGATTTTGCAGATTCGGCAAACCTTCCAGAAACAAGACTCGTTCGATCACCTGATCAGCTTGTTTCATCGCTTTAATTGAGTAACGATACTCAGATTGATTTAACTGTTCCAATCCCCAATTTTTAGCCATTCTAGCATGAAGAAAAAATTGGTTAATAGCTGTGAGCTCAATTTTCAACACTTCATTGAGTTTGGTTTTAACTTCGATACGGCCTTCCATAATTTATGCGAAATAGACATTGATCCTATTTTATCGGCCAATTTCACTTAGAGACAAAGAAATATTACAAATATTAATAAAGATTCCTAATAAATAGCAAGTCATTTTGTATTTTAATCGTTAAAGTAATTAAAATATATTAGCAATAAATTAGGGGTGAACAGTTCACTCGTCGGCAAATTTTACTAAAGCTGGCTGATGAAATCCTGTTAATTATGGGGGATATGACCTCAGTAACGGTAATTCTAAGGCAATTTACCAAGAAGCGATCGCCTGGCTGCAGAGGTTTATTTCAAGTAATGGCGAATTAAGTTATCAATTTATTACTAAAGATTATTAATAAGTGTAGGCTAATAAATGACCAAAATTTATTGATAAATATTAGCGATATGTTCAAAAAAGTAATTGTACCATTAGCCGGAATTAGCCCATGAAAATCATCAAATGTTCATTCAATCAGAAGGACTTGATCGAGACACCGAATATTTAACTATTTTAGGGTTTTATTTTATAGTAATTCCAAATAAAAATTAAACAAAAGTTTTTAGTTTGTTGTTGGACTTTAGTCCTAAGAAGCGCTAAAGCGCAACTACGAACCTATTTTTCAACTGTTTTAATCTTAATTGGAATCACTATATATGCAGAAATGTTGTATAAAACCATTGAGGGTAAAGTTTCCCCTAAAATTGGTGTCACGATCGCCGAATTAGTCACTCAATTGTCGAGCTAATCTGATATAATGATAACCATTCTCAAAATTTTGGTGTGAAGAAATGAAATCAATTAAATTATGGCCTTGTTTAGTTTTCGCGTCGGTAATGGGTGTCAACAGTAGTGTATTAGCTCAAGAAACACTATTAGAGCAAATAAATCAATACAGTCAGGAAGGTGAAACCGAAACCCAGTCTCAAGTTACCAGTGTTTCACAGTTAAGGGATGTTTCCCCCGGCGATTGGGCTTTTGAAGCCTTACGCAATTTGGTGGAGCGTTACGGTTGTATTTCTGGTTATCCCGATCGCACTTTCAGAGGAAACCAACCCTTGACCCGCTACGAATTTGCCGCTGGTTTAAATAGTTGTATGCAGCAAATTGAAAGATTGATCGGTACAGGAGGCGATCGGGGAGGGGTTGATCAAGAAAGTTTAACTCAAGTACAGAAGTTAACCGAGGAATTTAAAGGGGAATTAGCGGCCCTTGGTGTTAGAGTCGACAACCTTGAGCAGAGAATTGGTCAGGTTGAGAAACAGCAATTTTCCACTACGACCAAATTAGGTGGAGAAGTAGTGATGGGATTAGCAAGTTTGGTTAGTGGAGACGTGGATAAAAACCCTGTTTTAGGACATCGTACCCGATTAGACTTTACCACTAGCTTTACGGGTGAAGATGAATTATTCACTCGACTTACAGCGGGTAATTTTCCTGATTATGGAGAATTTACTGGTTTTCCGTCCACAAATTTAGCATTTTCCCAACCTGATGACAACAACGTGGGGTTAGAAGTATTGACCTATCGCTTTCCTTTGGGTAAAAATACCAAGATTGTCGTTGCTGCCAACGGTGGAGCTGCCGATGACCTTGCTAGTACCGTCAATTTATTAGATGGAGATGGTGGAAGTGGTGCATTATCTGCATTTGGTACTCGTAACCCCATTTATTATCCCGTTGATGGCGCTGGTTTGGGTATTATTACCCAATTAGGTAACAAATTTGAATTTGGTGCTGGTTATATTGCCAAGGATGCAGCTAATCCCGCCAACGGTGCCGGTTTATTTGATGGTGCTTACAACGCATTAGGTCAGTTGTTGTTTAAACCGAGCGATCGCTTTAACTTGGGTTTAACCTACATTTTTGGTTACAATTCCCAAGATACGGGAGTAGGTAGCACAAATAGCAATTTTGATAGTCTAGCTAGTACCACCAGCAATTCCTACGGTGTGGAATTATCTTGGCAATTAACTGATCAATTTGTCGTTGGTGGTTGGGGAGGTTATACAAATAGCCAAATTCTTGACGGTGACAAAGGAAGTGTGAATACTTGGAATTGGGCTGCTACATTAGGCCTAAAAGACTTAGGAAAAGAGGGAAGTTTAGCAGGTTTAATTGTTGGTATGCAGCCAAAAGTAACGGATTCTAGTAACATTAATGTGGCAAAAGATAAAGATACATCCTTACATTTTGAGGCCTTTTATCAGTATCAACTTAACGATAATATTGCCATTACTCCGGGGGTAATTTGGTTAACTTCACCGGATCATAATAGTGATAATAATGACATTGTAATCGGTACAATTAGAACGACTTTCACCTTCTAATTTTTAGGAGGGTTAAATTAATTGATAATTGATTTGACCCATTCTCGAATTTGTTTTCTGATCATTCTGCGACCTTGAAAACGATATTTATTGATAATTTTCGGGATTTCTTTAACAGGAATAGTCGGAAAAATATTACTATTTTCTACTTCTTGATATTCCTCATTTTCCTGTAATAAATAAATGTGTAAGTCTCCTTCTTCATAACACCATAATTCTGGTACTCCTAAACGCGCGTAAATAGGAAACCGACTCAGTGACTTACTGGTCATGTCAATTTCTAAAGCTAAATCTGGAGGTGGATCTTGGTTTAAATCATACTGTAATTTACCCCGAATTTTCGGTTCATTTTGGAAATAAAAACAGTTATCCGGTTCAATTCCGGCCATTTTTGCCTGTTTTCGCCAAGTTGTTGAACCTAAACTTTCATAATCGGCCTCTAAAACTTCCGCCATATCTTTGATAGCATCGCCAATGTTTTCTTTGAAGTATTCGTGTTCGGGTAAAGGTGTCATAATTTCTACTGTTCCGTGATCATAAGCTATTTTAGCGGAGCGATGGTCGCCCAAGTCCATGAGTAGTCCTTCAAATTGTTGCCAACTAAGACCGTATAAAACTACTCGATCGGCACGATTTTGAGTTAACATAGTTTTCAGATTAATTGCTACATTTTGACAATGATTATAGCAAATTTTTCCGGATCAGTCTCGATCAATAATAAGTAATTTTATGAAGATTTTACAAATAATTCCCTCGATTTCTCTAGTTTATGGCGGTCCTAGTCAAATGATTTTAGGATTATCAAAAACCTTGGCGGAAAATGGTGAAAATGTTACGATTATTACGACTAATTCCAATGGAGATACCGGTCAAAAACCGTTAGATGTTCCCTTGCAAATACCGCTAAAACAAGATGGTTATACTATTATTTATTTCCCTTGTTCTCCCTTTCGTCGTTATAAATTTTCCCTCGATTTATTGCTCTGGTTAAATAGGAATTGTGCTAATTATGATGTCGCTCATATCCATGCTTTATTTTCCCCTGTAACCACTCTAGCTGCCTCAATTTGCCGTTTAAAAGGGCTGCCATATCTCCTGAGACCTTTAGGCACTTTAGACCCCCTAGATTTGCAAAAAAAGCGGCTGTTAAAACAAATTTATGGCAATCTGTTAGAAAAGCCGAATTTACAAGGTGCTGCCAAAATACATTTTACCAGTGAACAAGAGGCGAAAATTTCCCATAAGTTTGGCGTAGAAACTCAGGATTTGGTGATACCTTTGGGGGTAAATATAGCGGAGAATTTACCGGTTTTAAATAGCACTCGTGATAATTTAAGTATTCCCCAAGGTGTTCCTTTAATTTTATTTATGTCCAGAATTGAACCGAAAAAAGGTTTAGATTTGTTAATTCCTGCTTTGGAAAATTTGTTAACTGAGGGGTTAGATTTTCATTTTGTGTTGGCGGGAAATAATCCCCAAGATGTTAATTTTGAGACGAAAATTAAGGAGCAAATTCG
Source organism: Synechococcales cyanobacterium S06 (assembly GCA_011391125.1). Lineage (GTDB taxonomy): Bacteria > Cyanobacteriota > Cyanobacteriia > Cyanobacteriales > JAABRE01 > JAABRE01. The sequence continues at coordinate 31,686 of JAABRE010000026.1, read as the reverse complement.
GAAAAGTAAGTTAAATAATGTGACTACAATTACTGGTTTTATTGGTGGAGAAATGAAGGTAGGTTTATTACAAGATGCTGATTTATTTGTGTTACCTTCCTATTATGAAAACTTCGGCATTGCTGTTGCTGAAGCTTTAATTTATCAAACTCCGGTGGTAATTTCTAATCAGGTTTATATCTGGGAAGATATTAAGAATTATGATGCAGGTTGGGTGTCAAATTGTAATATTTCTGACTTAACTTTGCAGTTAAAATTGGCTTTAGGTGACGCAAATATTAGGAAACAAAAGGGAGAAAATGGCGTAAAATTAGCGAAGGAAAAATATTCTTGGAAGGCGATCGCCCAAAGTATGATTACGGTGTATAATGAGGTTAAAAAGCAAGAAGATTAGCTATTTTTTATTTCTATAAGTGAACCTAAATTATTTTTTATAGTGATAATTTAATAATTTTTCACGTTGAATAATATTTGATTAGTAGTATAGATTAGTGAAAGTAACCCGTCAAAATTGATTTGTGGTGGGTTAGCGTCAGCGTAACCCACCCTACTAATTATAGGATACTATGGCCTAAAGCTAATCCTGCGACTAACATTCCTAAGACGAGAAAAGGTTGCGCACTTGCTTGATATTTGACATCATTTTTAAGTGGATCTCTCAAGAAATACATATCTTGAAATGTAATTTGAGGAATTACTAAAAGTATCAAAATTGCAGCATAAAGATTCTGATGAATACTAATCAAATAACCGGCAATTCCGAATTGAAATATATCAATCATTAAAACGCAAATCCAAGCAGCCGTAGTAACTCCAAACATTACAGGTAAGGATTTTAAACCTAATTGTGTATCACCTTCAACACTTTTAAAATCGTTAACTACAGCAATACCTAAACCAGCCATACTATAGATTAATGTTAATATCATAATCGTAGTGTTTAATTCACCAAATAAAGCATGACCTGCCCACCAAGGTAACGCAATATAACTAGATCCTAAAGCATAATTTCCTAACCAACCATTTTGTTTTAATTTTAACGGAGGTGCAGAATAAATATAGGCAATAAATGCACCACCTAGGGTTAAAACTGTCATGAAGGGAAAATCATGTCCTGACCAAACATCCAAAAGATAACTTAAACCTAAACCAGCAAATAATAAAACAAAAATTTGTGTCACCACTTGGGAAATAGAAATTGCACCCGATGGAATTGGTCGATAAGGTTCATTAATTGCGTCTATTTCTTTGTCATAAAAATCGTTCAATGTTTGGGTATAACCAGTCATCAAAGGACCAGAAAGTAACATACAAGTGGCTGCTTTTAAAAAGTCTTCTACCCCCCAAACATAACCACCACTGGAAGCTGCTCCACAAACTACCCCCCAAATTAAAGGTATCCAAGTAATCGGTTTCATTAACTGTAATCTGATTTTCCAGATATTTGTTTCCCCCGAAGATGCTCCTTTCATTCCTAAAAGTTGCCTTGTTTTCGCGTTATTTTCTGTCATTTTTTCTCCTCTTTTTTTATTATTAATTGTTAAGAAATCCGATTTTTTGAAAAAATCGGATTTCTGGGATTCAGCTATAAAGAAATTATCAAATATCCGTCTTGGAATTTTGCTCCTTTGACGGATTGACCTGTCAAGGGAGCAGGCAAGAATATGTTGCGTCTTTGATCCCCAGCTTCGATGGTTAGTTCTGGTCCGTATTGGGTTAACTTTACCTGTTTTTTGTCAAAACCCGGCAAGAAAACCTTAACCTGACGCTTAGAGGTGTCAATGGTGATGGGTTTGGGTGCGGATGCAGCCTGTTTGAAATTCGGCAAACTATCCCTTAAAGGTTGCCAATCGTCGTCTTTTTGTTCAGGGAGAGCGGTGACGGATAAATGGCTAAATTCTTCGGTGATTTTTTCAGTCACTTTGCCCTGATTAAGGATGATTCCGCCCACGGTTAAGCCAATTTGTTGCGCTCCTCCCCATAAATATTTGGCGGTGGCGATCGCCTGTTCATTATCGGTAGTGACTAAATAGGCGGCCACCCGACTGGGATCAGAAACCGCTTTTTTGCCTTCGGATAACATTTCGTTGGCCTCATTGGTTGGCTCTTGGGCGAAATTGTCAGCAGTCCATGACACATTTAAAATAGCGCTGGTAACTGGTTGGATAAAGGGCGAAATTGCTTTTCCGATGTCAGAATCCGCGAATATTTGGCGAAAACGACGGATATACCAGCTTAAAATGTCAGGAGTTCCTAACATTCTCAAGGTAGCTAAATCACCGTCGCCGTCATAAACAATAGCGTCATATTTCCCACTCTGATCGTACTCCCGTAAGGCATTTAAAGCCAAAGCATGGTCCATTCCGGGTAAAATGCCCAATTCCTGACCGTAAACGTTTTTTAAGGTGGGAGATCTGAGATATTTGGCTTCCAATTCCTTCACATCTTCCCAACTTTTTTCTAATAAAGCCGTTGCTTTTAACTGCACTACGGTTAAATTTGCGCCAATTTGTTGGGGCTCGATGGTTGTTTCTACCCCCAAGATACTACTAAAAACTGGACTGGGGTCTGAACTAACCAACAAAACCCGATCGCCAAGTCCAGCCAATTGTTTAGCTGCGGCGATCGCCACTGTTGTTTTTCCTGTACCACCTTTGCCTAAAAAAGTCAGAATAAAAGACATAATAATTACTCAATGAAGAAAAGGGATTTTTTAAGTAAGATAACCTTTATTGACTAAGAAGATCAGAGAAATCCGATTTTTGAGCTTAATTGACCTAAAAAAGGAAACAAAGTCAAAAAATCGGATTTCTGTTCTGTGTTAACTGAGAGAAATCTGATTTTGGCACTTAATTGACCTAAAAAAGGCAAAAAGAAGGGAAAAATCGGATTTCGGTTAACTGATTAGACTGTTTTTAACTCGTCGTCAAAAAACCAAGTTTTAACCTTGTTTTCAAATTCGACAACTACGCCGACACCGCTTCCGTCCGTCATCTTGAAGTCTTTTACAACTCCAACTTTGCCCAATGTACCAACTATCTCTGTAGATACTCGGTCTCTTAAACGATATACTTTAACTTTTTGTCCGATGTTCATTGAAACAACTATCTATAATTCAATCAATCATCCCCTAGTTTAACTGAATCTGGTACTATATTTAGAACTTTCTTGGTTTGAGTTTTTTTACCAGAAAAGAACACAGATGATTTTTTCGCTGTTTAGTAAATTAATGCTCATATTTGTTAATTTTAATAATTGCTTAATTAGTTAAGTTTAGGCCATGATTTTTTCCCTTGTTTCTCCTCTGGTTTACCGATATTCTGAATTATTACAAGTTCTCGTTGATCGGAATCTCAAAGTCCGTTATCGTGGTTCGATTTTAGGAGTTTATTGGTCATTATTAAATCCTTTAATGATGACTGGTCTTTATACGGCTATTTTTGGTGCAGCTTTTGCTAGTTATTATGATTCTTCACTTATTAATTATATTTTGGCAGCTTTTACTGGTTTAGTGGTAATGAATTTCTTTTCTTCTACTACCAATCAAGCTTTACCTAGTTTAGTTAACAATGGAGAACTATTAAATAAAATTCCTTTACCCATGGGTATTTTTCCCGTTGCAGTTGTCTTTGCTAATTTGTTTCAATTTAGTGTTACTGCTTTACCTTTGTTAATAATTGTCACTTTAATTACCTCCCACAGTTTCCTTAATATTTTAGCTCTTTTTTGCCCAATTTTAGCTTTAATTTTAGTTAGTATGGGAGTCAGTTTTTTGGCTAGTTCTCTTTACATTTTTTTCCGAGATGTCGGTTATTTCTATGAGTTATTGGTCTTTATTATTGGCTTAAGTTCACCTATTTTTTACCCCAGTGCGATCGTTCCTGATACTATTAAACCCATACTTTTATTAAATCCGATCTTACCTATTATCGAAAGTATCCGCCAAATTTCTCTGTCGGGAAACTTCCCTGATCTTTTTTTAATTGCCCATGGTCTCCTAGCAGGTATAATTGTTTTAACCTTTGGTTGGTATTGTTTTAAATCTTTGCAGTATCAATTTATGGACCTACTGTAAATGAACGAAATTATTAGACTTGACAACGTTTCCCTTTCCCGTCGAACTCAAGAAGAATTTTCCTATGATTTTAAGAAAACCATCTTTTCTTTTCTTAAAGGAAAATATCGTCATCCTGTGAAAAGATTAGTCCTTAATCGGATTAATTTAGTCATCGAAAAAGGCGAAAAAATTGGTATTATTGGAGCTAATGGTTCAGGTAAATCCACCCTTTTAAAAGTTATTTCTGGAATCTTACAACCAACTTCGGGCCACGTTCGAGTTAAAGGAAAAATTGCCCCCGTTATTGAACTAGAAGCTGGTTTTGATGACCAATTATCTGTCTTTGATAATATTATTCTCTATGGAGTAATGTTAGGGTTTTCACGTCAGTCAATGAAAGAAAGATCGGACTCCATTTTACATTTTGCTGACCTCCAAAATGAAGCTAATATTCCTGTTAAAGGCCTTTCTTCTGGTATGATTGCTAGATTGGGGTTTGCGATCGCCACAGATATTCAACCAGATATTTTAATTTTAGATGAAGTGTTATCCGTCGGTGACGAACGTTTTAAACGCAAATGTAAACAAAGAATGGAACAACTTTGGGATGATCAAACTACCGTTTTATTTGTTTCCCATGAATTAGAAATGGTGAAAAATTCCTGTCAACGTTTAATCTGGTTAGACAAAGGAGAAATCAAATATATAGGACCAGTTAACGAAACTTTAGCACTGTATTTACAGGAAATAAATCTCTCTGAAAACCCTTTTTTTCCTAATAATTTTAACGGTCATTCTCTCCATGGTAAAATAAGAAAATAATACAGTGAAATAATTACTTATTACTAACCTCAAAAATTTATTTTCTCCACTTATAGTAAAATATACTATAATAAAGTTAACAAAAAGTAAACAAACCGATAAGGTAAAATAAAATACTAAATTCAGGAACCCTAACTAATATGTTTACAACTACACTAGCTAAACCGTCAAATCCTATTCCCGAAGACCTATTTTCAGGGATAAACGACTTAAAAAAGGAATTAAACGCCGTAATTTTAGCACATTATTATCAAGACAACGACATTCAAGACATAGCAGACTATATCGGTGATTCCCTCGGTCTTTCTCAACAAGCAGCAGCCACCAACGCTGACGTAATTGTCTTTGCTGGCGTACATTTCATGGCAGAAACCGCCAAAATCTTAAACCCAAATAAATTGGTTTTATTACCAGATTTAAACGCTGGTTGCTCCTTGGCCGACAGTTGTCCTCCTGATAAATTTGCCCAATTTAAAGCAGCGAATCCCGATCATTTAGTAATATCATATATTAACTGTACCGCAGAAATTAAAGCCTTAAGTGACATAATTTGTACCAGTTCAAATGCAGTTAAAATTGTTAGCCAAATTCCCAAAGATAAACCCATAATTTTCGCACCAGATCGCAATTTAGGGCGTTATGTTATGGAGCAAACAGGCCGAGAAATGTTACTCTGGAATGGAAGTTGTATAGTTCACGAAACATTTTCAGAAAAGGAAATAATTAGATTAAAATTAGAAAATCCAGACGCTGAAATTATTGCCCATCCTGAATGTGAACCCCATTTATTAAAACACGCAGCTTATATAGGTTCTACCACAGCCTTACTAAAATATAGCCAAATTAGTAATAGTAATAAATTCATTGTTGCCACCGAACCCGGTATCATTCATCAAATGGAAAAAGAAACACCAGATAAAATCTTCATTCCAGCTCCTGGAATGAACAAAAATTGCGCTTGTAATGAATGTCCCCACATGAGATTAAACACCTTAGAAAAGCTTTATTTGGCCATGAAAAATAAAACACCTGAGATTATTTTACCAGAAAATATCCGTTTAGCCGCCTTAAAACCGATGTTAAAAATGTTAGAAATGTCTTAACAATTGTTACGTCTTTAAATCACTTATGTATAAGTAGGGTGCGTGGTGATTGTTAGATAATGTTTATTATCTAACACTTTCGCCAATGACGCACCCTACAATATCTAATCAAAAATTATTGATTTTTCTCAATCAAACAATCAATTTTATTCTCAATGGCCATGAGTCTTCTTAAGATTGTAGGTTGGGTTTCATCAATTTTCTCTAACATTTTTGCCATCCCTTCTTGAACATCAGTTAATCTGCTGATAATCCCATCATATTTTGCTAATCTCTCCTCATGTTCGAGTTTATCTGTTACCCTTTGTTCTAACATTGCTTGAACAGTCCTTTCAATTGAGAGAATTCTGTAATTTTCCGACTCTAAAATTCTCTCAATACGATCTAAACGTGATTCATTACTATTATTGTTAGTCATTGTGTTAATATCTGATTAGATTTGTTAATTGGTAGCGCTCCTAACGCTACCTAAAATTATAGCAACAAATCAGTTATTTCCTTCTGAATAATAGTTTGCTTCCCTATCTAATAATCTTGGGTTTTTGTCTCACGCAAAGGCGCAAAGGCGCAAAGGGGGTTATCGGTTGTTATAATTAGGTTATGGCTTTTTTTTATCATTAATTATTAATAACAAGTTACTATTTTTTTATGTCTGATCAACCTCCTAAAACTCAATTTTCTCAAATGGTAACACAGGCCGTTCAAAATATTCAACGGGTGGGAACTGTGGTTTTGAAACCAGGGGCAAAAACCGCTCAATTGTATATTGAGGGCGAAAGCAAGCCGTTTAAGTTGATTGGCGATCGCTATTTATTAGGTAGAAGTTCCAGAAATTCTGATATTGTGGTTAGAAATGAGGTGGTTAGTCAGGTACATTTGTTATTAGAAAAGGACCCGATAAATCCCCGTCATTTTGTTGTTAAGGATAAGGATTCTACTAATGGTATTTATCAGAATAAATGCAAAATAAAATCTCTTTCTTTACGTCATGGTGATAAAATCACTTTAGGTCCGCCGGAGTTAAAAAATGCGGTGGAAATTAGATATGATAATCCCCCTCCTTGGTGGGTTTATTTGATACGTTTTTGTCTCTTTGGTGGTGGTGGAATTTTTGGTTTGATTGTTATTTTATTGGGGATAGAATGGGCGAAAGTTCCTGTTTATCCGTTACCTTCGGGGCTCATTGGACCGACGGTAATTTATGATCAAACTGGGAAAGTTCCCCTGAGAAAACAGCAAAATCGCCCCCATCGAGAATTGAAAAATTTAAAGGATTTTTCTCCCTATTTACCTGATGCTTTAATTGCTTCTGAAGATAGTCGTTTTTATTGGCATTTTGGCGTTGATCCTCTCGGTATTTTACGCGCAATTGTGATCAATTTAACTCAGGAAAATAGGCAAGGTGCAAGTACGATTACTCAGCAATTGGCCCGCAGTTTATTTACGGAAGTTGGTCGGGAAAATACCGCAGGTAGAAAAATTAGAGAAATGATTGTTGCTTTAAAATTGGAGGCTGTTTATAGTAAAGATGAAATCATCAAAACATATTTGAATCGCGTTTATTTAGGGGTAGGAAGTAACGGTTTTGAAGATGCAGCTCAGTTTTATTTTAATAAGTCGGCCGCTAATTTAGACATCGCCGAATCTGCTACTTTAGTCGCTATTTTACCCGCTCCCAATGCCTACAATCCGGTGCAAGATTATAACACGGCTTTACAGTTGAGAAATCGCGTTATTATGCGGATGGTGCAGTTAGGAATGATTACCGAAGAAGAAGGTAATCGCGCGCGTAGATCTCGCATTTCTATTAGTAATGAAGCTCGGGATAGTTTTGCTAATATTAATGCGCCCTATTTTTATAGTTATATCTATCAGGAATTAAAGCAAATATTGGGTGAAGATTTGGCAAAGGAAGGTAATTTTATCGTGGAAAGTACCATTAATCTTGATACCCAAAAAAAGTCAGAAACTGCTCTGAAAGATACGGTTAACAATTACGGCAATAGTTACCGTTTTTCCCAAGGAGCAGTTGTCACCCTCAATAGTAAAAATGGCGGAATTTTGGCTATGACTGGCGGAGTTGACTACAATAAAAGTCAATTTAATCGCGCTACCCAAGCTAAAAGGCAGCCTGGTTCAACTTTTAAAGTTTTTGCATATTCCGCAGCTTTAGAAAGTGGTATTTCACCCTATAAATTATATACTTGTGCTGGTTTACTTTGGAAAAACCAACAGTATAAACCTTGTGAAAGAAGCGGCGGTGATATTAATATGTTTCAAGCTTTGGCGCAATCAGAAAATTCGCCAAGCTTGCGTATTGCTAAGGATGTGGGCTTAAATAAAGTAGTGGAAATGGCAGAAAAATTAGGCGTTAAATCTCCGTTAAATCCTGTACCAGGCTTGATTTTAGGACAGAGTGAAACGACTGTTTTAGAAATGACAGGAGCTTATGCTACTTTCGCAAATCGTGGTATCTGGAATCGCCCCCATGGTATTAATATAATCCGTGATGGTGGCGATTGTACTGATTATAAAAAACGAGAAACTTGCCGCATCATTTATAAATTTGCTGAAGATAAAAATAGTAGCAAAAAAGCCATTTCTGAATTTGTTGCTAACACCATGACTTCTTTATTACAAGGTGTGGTAACATCGGGTACAGGTAAAGCTGCATCCCTTGGTTTAGGGGAAGCAGGTAAGACTGGAACTACTAATCTTTATGTGGATTTATGGTTTATTGGTTATATTCCCAATCAAAATTTAGTCACAGGAATATGGTTAGGAAATGATGATAATTCGCCGACTTCTGGAAGTTCTGGTCAAGCCGCTGCTTTATGGGGAAAATACATGAAACAAGTCACCAGTGACAATTAAGGTTCGTTGTTGGGCTTTAGCCCTAATTTTGTTTGTGTGACGCACCATCTTAAGGTATTAAAATTAACTTGTCTGAAACAGGAAGGAAACATCACGATGCAGCTACTCGTCGCGTTTTTCGGAGCAGAATTTAAGACAGATATAAAGTGCGGCGTTAGATAGAAAAATTAATCAGAAACAGATTAGATTTAAAATATCACGCACTACAGTAATATTATTATTAAATATTGATAATTAATTTTGATTAAAGAAAATGAAATTAATAAATTATATCTTAGTGTGTTTGCTGGTAGCTGTAATGTCTCTAACCCTTGTCATTACGCCAGTTTGGGCTACTGATTACAACAATCGTACTTTAATTGGTGAGGATTTTTCTGGTCAAGATTTGCGGGATGCTAGTTTTGATCATGCTAATCTGCGCAAAGCTAATTTTAGTCATGCTAATTTGGAAGGTGTGCACTTTTTTTCTTCTAGTTTATCCGGTGCGAATTTTGAGGGAGCGAATTTGAAAAATGCTACCCTTGATGCTTCCCGCCTCACCCGTGCTAATTTAAAAGATGCGGTTTTAGAAGGTGCTTTTGCTACTCAAGTCATGTTTGATGGTTCTGTCATTGATGGTGCGGATTTTACCGATGTAATTTTGCGTCAAGATATTGCCGATAAACTCTGCGAACGTGCCACGGGGACTAATCCCACAACTGGCCGCGACACCAGAGACACTTTGATGTGTTATTAATTTCCCTCACCCCAACCCTCTCCCACGGGGAGTGGGAGTCATAAATAAATGTTAGAAAAAATAATCGCCTTTTTAGTTGATATTTTGCCTCTTTTTTCCCCCTCTCCCTTTGGGATGAGGGTGTTTTCATTCTCGAATTACAGTAATTCTTAGTCACTTTAGTTGACTTTACCTATTAGCTTTGGACTTATAGTAATTCCAAATAAAAATTAAACAAAAGTTTTTAGTTTGTTGTTGGACTTTAGTCCTAAGAAGCGCTAAAGCGCAACTACGAACCTATTTTTCAACTGTTTTAATCTTAATTGGAATCACTATAAGTCCAAAGCGGATAATGGTTTCGCACCGTTAACCCACCTCGAAATAAATTTCGAGGTGGCTAATAGCCTAAGTCTCCTAAAGGGACTAAAAAACGCAATTTTGCCTCTTTTTTCCCCCTCTCCCTTTGGGATGAGGGGGGAAGGGGCGTGAGGGATTCATAAATGTTAGAAAAAATTATTCCTTTATTGCTACTTTTTTGCTGTGGAATCTTCCTTAAAAAACAGGGAATTATCTCGAAAAAAGACGGTAAATTATTCGGTCAATTGTTATCAAAGTTAATAATTCCTGCTTTAATTATTAAGTCTTTAATGACGGTAAAATTTACTTTTGAGTTAATCTTTTTGCCACTATCTGCTTGGTTTGTCCTGTTTTTTTTGTTTATTTTCGCTTATTTATTCGCCCATTTATTGCAGTTAGAAACTCAAAAAAGGGGTGCTTTTATTACCGCTTTTCCTACTTGGGAAGGTGGGGCGATCGCCTTTCCCTTGATGTTTTTAACCTTCGGCGATTTCGGTTTATCGCGAATGATTTTATTCGACTTAAGTCAAGTAATCACTCTCTTTATTTTCATACCATTTTTAGCAACTACTTTTAATCTTGAAAATAAAGTTAATTTGCCAATATTTTTGCAACAAATCTTAAAAAATCCGGTAATTTATGCCGTCTTAATTGGTATTTTCTTAAATATAATCGGTTTTAATTCCCCTATTATTCTTAATTTTTTAACCATGATAAGTAACAGTTTTCTCTTGTTATTATTTCTCATGTTAAGTTTAGAATTTAACCTAAATTTGCGGGATCTAAAATTAGCTTCCTTGACAATTTTCTTGAAAACGGCGATCGGTTTAATGCTAGGATTAATTATTAGTAATATCTTTGGATTATCAGGAATCGAAAAAACCGCCGTCTTAGTTGGTTCATCTTTACCACCAAGTTTAATCACCCTAGTTTTCACCGAAGAAAATAACCTAGACACGGCATTTTTAGCTAACTTAATCTCCTTATCTTTACCCATCGCCCTCATATTTTCAAGTTGGTTAATTGAAATATTATAATTAAAGTAGGAAGATGTCTTAATGACAATATAACGCAAGTAGGGTGCGTTAATGCTAATGTAACGCACCAAGCAAGTAGGGTGCGTTAATCATAATGTAACGCACCAAGCAAGTAGGGTGCGTTAATGCTAATGTAACGCACCACCCTATTTAAGAGTTGGTGCGTTACGCTGTCGCTAACACACCCTACTATCTATTTTTTATCGTTTTTTCAATCTTGAACCAAACATTCCTACACCCAATAAACCTAACATTACACCTGGTTCGGGTGTTGTAACCGGAGGATCAAATAATTTAATTTCAAAACCAATTCCAGCAGATTGTAAACTAGGAGTTAATGGATTAAAAGAATTATTGACATAATCAACCTTAACAGTACCCCGTAATTCAGTAAATTCGGTATTTCCACCACTAGGGTTAATTGTCAAAAATTGTTTATCATATCGTGTTGTTCCTGAAGTAGCTGTAATTGATAGAGCGTTAGTGTCCAAATCTTCAAGAATACCGAGATTAGTCTTAACTTCATTAAGGGTAAGATTCATGGTTGTCCCAGTTCCATACCCAGTAAGATCATCTGCTCTCACAACTAAACCAAGTGCGTTAAAGGTATCAAGATTACCGATAAAGGAATAATCAAGAACACTACCAATTTGAGTAGAATAACCAGTATCACTATAAAGATAAAATTGTGCTGTACCTCCACCTAAGCTATCCTCAGGAAAGGGAACGGGATCGTTTGTATCCCATACAAGTTTCCAATAATAAGTTGTTTCATCTACCCATCCACTTGGTAAATCTAACTGATCCGTAAGTCCAGCTTGAGCACCATTAAGACCAATCCCAATCTCATAAGTTGAAGCGCCACCCGTTCTACCTTGAACAATTCCTATATCCGTTGTACTGCAATTTGTTTTAAAAGTATCTTCTTGAATACCTTGATTTAATAAATAGGACCCTATACTAGCACCATTACAGTTTCCCGATCCAATTGTTGCGACTGCGGCCAAAGCTGGAGCAGACATAACCGAGAAAGTGCTGAGGGTTGTACCAACTGCCAAAGCGAGCAGTTTTATTTTAGAAGTATTTATCATATTTTTTTCCCAAAGTAAATATTTTTTTTGATTCATTATAATTTTAATTATTTTAATTATAAAGTAAATTGCCAGAAAAATTATAAAGATTTTGTAAAGTTGGTTTGCTGCGTCATATAGATAAGTTTTGGTTTTAAGCAATTATTCTGTCCATGGTGACGCACCTGACAATCTAAATGGATTATCTTAAATCTGTTACAATTTACCTAGTAATGCCATACTAATCTAATTATCTTAAACTTATTAAACATGACCAAAATTACGTTAGAAATACCCGATGAATTAGGGGAAAAACTGTTAGGAATAGGCGATCGCCTGCCGGAATTTTTAGCCCTTAGTTTAGAACAACCTCCTTTACCAGCAAAAATATATCAATACATAGTAAATTTTTTAGCCAATGGACCAACTCCAGAAGAAATTAGGGAATTTCGTCCCACTACAGAAATGATTGAACGTTTACAAACATTATTAAATCATAGTAAAATGGGGAATTTAACCTTAAATGAGGCCGAAGAATTAGCAGAATATGAACGTATTGAACATTTAATTATTATGTTAAAAGCAGGTACTCTTTTCAAGAGTGAGAAAGGAGCAGATGAGTAAAACTTATATTAATACTTATTTACGTCGTTTAGTTCCAGAAAGGGCTAAAAATAGATGTGAATATTGTTTAATGTCTGATAATTTATCATTTTTTCCTTTTGAAATTGATCATATTATTGCCGAAAAACATGGAGGGAAAACAGAAGAAAATAATTTAGCTTACACTTGTTGGCGTTGTAATCGCTATAAAGGAACAGATTTAGGTTCTTATGATCCACTTACGGGGGAATTTAGTTTTTTATTTCATCCCAGAAAACAACCATGGTCAAAACATTTTGTTTTGGAAAACTTCACCATTGTCGGCTTAACTCCAGAAGGAAGAACTACGGTGGTTTTATTAAAGTTAAATAATGAAGATAGACTAACAGAAAGGAAAAAAATATATGCAAAATAAACAGCAAATAAACTGGCAAATAATCGGCACTTATGTAATCTTAATAATTATCGCCATCTTAATGTTATTTCCCTTGCTTTGGTTAATTAGCACCTCCCTAAAATCCCCCACCGAAAATGTGTTTAGTTTTCCTCCCCAATTATTACCTAAACAACCCACTTTAAATAACTTTAAAACCGTCTGGGAAACCTATCCTTTTGCTACTTATTTAGGGAATAGTACCTTTGTTGCTGTCTTAAGTGTCGTTTTAAATTTGCTGTTTTGTTCTTTAGCCGCTTATCCCCTTGCAAGATTAGATTTTAAAGGGAAAAAGCTCATTTTTGCTCTGATAATTTCCACCATCATGATCCCTTTTCAAATAGTAATGATTCCCCTATATATTCTGATCATTCAATTCGGTTTAAAGAATAATTATTTAGGGGTAATTTTACCCAATATCGCCTCTGCTTTCGGGATATTTTTATTACGTCAAGCCTTTCAAGGTGTACCCAAAGAGTTAGAAGAAGCAGCCAGAATGGATGGTTGTTCTGAGTTGGGAATCTGGTACAATGTGATGATTCCCGCGGTTAAACCTGCCTTGGTTACATTGGCAATTTTTACTTTTATTGCCTCCTGGAGTGACTTTTTATGGCCTTTAATTGTGTTAGATAAACCCGAATATTACACTTTACCTTTAGGAGTTGCTACTTTAGCCGGCACTTTTTCCCTTGATTGGCGTATCATTGCGGCTGGTTCCGTCATTTCCATTATTCCCGTGTTAATTTTGTTCCTGTTTGTGCAAAGATATATTATTCCTACTAATATTAGTAGTGGTGTTAAAGGTTAATTATAATTAGTAGAGGAGCGGTTTCCCCCCACTATTTAAAATTCTATTCTCCCTTTTTTAGGCAGGGAAACTGTTTCAAAGTAAATTTTTCTATTTTTGAAACCCTTGCCTAATATTAGTTTAAATACCTTTTTGATAATAGTAAAAAAACAGTTTAAAATAGTAGGAAATAAGCTCCCCCTCTCCCTTTGGGATGAGGGGGGTGGGGGGTGAGGGTCTTCAAATTATGAGCCCGACTTGGAAACAGTCCTGCTTTTTAAGGTGGGTTAGGGGGGGATCAAAATTTATTAAAGGTCAATTTATGAGCAAATTATTAATAAAAAAAGTTAGATTATTAGACCCTGTTAATCATACCGATCAAATTACTGATATTTTGTTAGAAAATCAGCTAATTAAGGCGATCGAAAATAACATCGAAGTTAACGAAACTGAGACCAATATTATTGATGGGGAAGGTTTAATATTAGGACCAGGTTTGATCGATTTATATAGTCATTCCGGTGAGCCGGGTTTTGAAGAAAGGGAAACTTTAGATAGTTTATTAACTGCTGCACAAGCAGGAGGTTTCAGCCAAATTAACATTTTACCTGATACTAATCCCACCCTTGATCAGGCCGCCGCCATAACTTTTTTACAGCATAAAATTGCCAATTTGTCAAGGAAAATAAGGGTCAATATTTGGGGCGCTTTAACTGTCAATTTAGAAGGGGAAAAAATGACAGAATTGGCGGAATTAGCTCACTCAGGAATTGTCGGGTTTTCTGATAGTAAATCCCTGGAAAATTTAGCTTTATTACGTCGAATTTTAGAGTATCTTAAACCTTTTAATAAACCCGTTGCTTTATTTCCTAATAATAGGAAATTGCGCGGTAGTGGAGTTATGCGCGAAGGAATCAACTCGATCGCCTTTGGACTCCCCGGCAATCCAGCGCTGACGGAAACAACGGCGATCGCCACCATCCTTGAATTAGTCGCCGCTATTGGTACACCTGTCCATTTGATGCGCATTTCCACGGCACGAGGTGTAGAACTAATCGCCGAAGCAAAGGCAAAAGGCCTACCAGTTAGCGCTTCCACCACATGGCTGCACTTAATCGCCAATACTGGGGCGATCGCCAATTATGACCCGAATTTGAGGTTAGAACCACCATTGGGCAACCCCGAAGATCAACAGGCCTTGATTCAGGGAATCAAAGAAGGAGTAATCGAGGCGATCGCCATTGATCACCAAGGCTTCACTTACGAAGAAAAAACAGTCAGCTTTGGGGAAGCGCCGGCGGGGGCGATCGGTTTAGAATTTGCGCTATCATTATTATGGGAAAACTTGGTTGAAAAAGGGTTAATTTCTCCCTTAAAATTATGGCAAGTATTAAGCCAAAATCCGGCTCAGATTTTATTACAAGAAATGCCATCAATTGCAGTAGGAAATAGCCCAGATTTAGTTCTATTTAATCCTAATGAAAGCCAGAAAGTAACACCTAAAAACCTAAATTCTCTTTGCTATAATACCCATTTATTAGGATCAGAAATAAAAGGAAAAATAATCAGATTATAAGATCGTCATTTCAGTTATCAGTTAACAGTTATCAGTTATCAGTTATCAGTTAACTGTAGGAGTTAACGGCCACCTTTACACCTAAAGGGCTGTAGCTAGAAATAAGGAATATTTTTATTACTTCTGGAATCGTGTAGAGGTAGGGGGGTACATCCTTTTAAATCAGAGGTCAAACTTCTTACTTTTTACTTCTTGAACCACCTTAAAAATAGCTATTTGAGTAAAAAAAACAGATAAATAAACAATGAAAAGTAAACATTTATTAATAATTTGTGGTGCAGCAATTTCCCTCCCTTTTTCACCTGTAATGGCCTTGGAAACTTCCATTGGTACAAAGGGAATTAATGCGATTAAATTACACCAAGAACCCTATAATTTAATCGGTCGTAAAATCGCCATTGGTCAAGTGGAAATTGGTCGCCCTGGCAAATTTGGATTTGACAAGGCCGTCAAATGGAATCCCCCGTTTCAAATTAATAGTCTGTTTAAAATCAATGAAGTCGCCATTCCCAATGAAAATGTTGATAATCACGCTAATATGGTGGCGATGGTCATGGTGAGCAAAGATAAAAGATTACCCGGTGTCGCTCCCGGAGCTAGGCTTTTTTCTTCAGCAGTGGGGACTTTACAAAAAGGAGGACAAGCGGAGGAATGTTTAGCTAGTGTTCATCTTGCCTCCCAAAATGGTGGCGATGTCAGAGCGATCAATTTTAGTTTTGGTGAATCATTGCAAAGAGACAAACGAGATCCCGCCATTTTGGACGGTAATGCTTTATTAACCCAATGTATTGATTGGTCAGGCAGAGTTGATAATGTTGTCTATGTAGTGGCGGGGAATCAAGGAAAAGGCGGTATTCCCATCCCGACTGATCAGTATAACGGTATTACCACCGCTTACACCGCTCAACGCGAGGGTGAGTTCGTCAAGTTGGATTTTGCGAATTTGAGTGCTTTACCCCAAGGAATTGGTCGTCGTTTAATTAGTAAAGAAATAAATGTGGGTCAACGACGCAGTATTAGTCTGCTCGCTCCTGGACACAAGATTTCCCTTTATAATTTAGACGGCAAAATTAGTGAAGTTAGTGGCACAAGTTTCGCAGCTCCCCATGTTACTGCTTCCGTCGCTTTATTACAGGAATTTGGCGATCGCCAAATAAGGGAAAAAAAGGCAAACTGGAGTCTTGATTCCCGTCGTCAGGAAGTAATGAAAGCAGTTTTACTCAACTCCGCCGAAAAAATGCAAGATAAGGGAGATGGCTTTTTGTTGGGAATGACTCGCACAATTTTAGATAAGCAAAATCGTAATTGGTTGGCGAATGACGCGTATAAAAATCCGCAAATTCCCTTTGATATACAAACCGGAGTCGGCCAACTGAATGTTTTTCGCGCTTATGAACAGTTTAGCGCTGGTGAGTGGAAACCGAATCAATTAGTTCCGCCTTTAGGTTGGGATTATCATCAGATTCAAGCTGAAGAGACGATGGATTATCCCCTGAAGGCAGTTTTACCAGAGGGAAGTTTTGTTTCCCTGACTTTAAGCTGGAACAGGTTAGTTGAACTTAATGACAGTAATAAAAATAAAACCTACGATATCGGCGAAACTTTTACCAATCATGGCTTGAACAATTTAGATTTATATTTAATGCCAGCGAATAGTAATAATATTAAAGATAGCGTTTGTAGTTCCATTAGTGAGGAAGACAGCAGCGAACATATTTTTTGTCCCATTCCAAAAACTGGTAATTATAAAATTACTGTTCATTATCGCCAACAAAAGAACGAAAAAAGCCAACCTTATGCTTTAGCTTGGTGGACATTTAATCAGAAGTAAAAAGTAAAAAGTAAGAAGTAAAAAGTAATTCCTGGGCAATAAAAAGTAAAAAGTAAAAAGTAATTTTCTACTTTTACTGTTTTTGAGAGCAATTTATTCAGCAAACTTTATTTAGTAAATCTTAACGATGAATATTGAAATACTACCCTTTACCATAGAATTAAATAAAGTCTTAATTGCCAGTAGTTGTCTTTGGTCATTGGCCGGGTATCTAGCTTTATCTAAACTGCGCTGTTTTTTGATAGAGCAGTTAGAACGATGGTTTAATTTTGCTGAACGTTCCCTTTATCTTAGCCAAGAAGAATTTGAAAAAACTCGTTTGGCCAGAGAAGCTCAAAACACATTTTATGCTTCCCTT
This sequence comes from Synechococcales cyanobacterium S06, assembly GCA_011391125.1. GTDB lineage: Bacteria > Cyanobacteriota > Cyanobacteriia > Cyanobacteriales > JAABRE01 > JAABRE01. The sequence goes on along the minus strand of JAABRE010000026.1, from coordinate 14,063 downwards.
TTTAGTATCATGCCGTTTTTAATCATCGGATTTGGCTGTAACTGGCTGATTTCCATTAGTTTAGGTGATGGTTGGTCTTTAAGTTTAGCCATGGTAACTTGTATCGGTAGCGGTGTTTTTGAACTAGGACGAATGGATAGTAAATAAACGGTTTTTTCCCTAATTTCTGATTATCAAATTATCATTAACTTAAATATAAAAATATGGTGGACACTGTTTTATTAAATAAAATAACTCAACAATTAGAACAAAATGAACAGTCAGCAAGGGCAAAAAAATTAATTTTTTGTGTCTGTAAAAAATATTGGGAAAATGATAATAGTGTCTTAGATACTTTTGCCTTAAAATATTTATTAGAAGAAATAATTGAACTACATACTAATCGACAACAACTAAGATATTCCATCTTTCAAGTAGTTTCTCTGTTAAATAGAAAAGATTTATATACCTCCGTATCTAACTTTTTGATTAACATTATTTCTCCCTGTTATCAACAACCCTCCGAAGAAGTTACGGGTTTTCTTGTTCCCCCTGTAATGCAGAGTAAAACTACATATTCTAATCTCTTAGAACAGGTAGTCGAGAGATTAGAAAACGATCGCAATGGGGCTAGAATAAAAAAAATAGTCGTGTATATTTGCCGACAAAAATGGGTTAATGATCCCCTAATTTTAGATTCCTTTAATTTTGGAGAATTAGTAAAAGACATTAGAAGTAAATATCAAAACCTAGAAGACTTAGAAAATGGAATATTTGGTGTCGTCAATACTCTTAATCGTAAAGATGTTTATGCAGTCGTAGCAAAAACTATTATTAACGAAATAGAAATATTATATGGTTCACAAAAAAACGCTGCCAAAGCCATCACCAACGCACAAAAATATCAACCTTCATCGGACTTAAATAACAAAGGAACAGTTATTAGTTCTGATTTTGACATCGATTCAGGAGCAGTGCAGAATGTTAAACCAGCCAAACAGAAAAGAAGACCAGATTCCTTTAAAACCTATATTGTAGAAAACCCGGAAATCCCCGTACAGTCATTAATGACCGAACTAGATAAAAACTATGATGTTTTCTCCATTAGACAAGAATTAATGAAATATGCCAATCCTTTACGGGCAAAAATTTTGCTTTTTTCAGTGGTTTATCATAAATTTGATAATAGCGGAAAAGATTGGTCAACACTAAATACTTGTATTTTAGATGATTTAATGTATGAAGCTTATCAAAAATATAAAAATCTTGATCTACTCGAAGAAAAAATATCCCAAGCTGCTACCCTTTTAAATGATACTGAGGAATATTTACAATCGGCCGGTGCCATAATTCAAGCTTTAAAATCCTTTTAAATTTTAGGTTAAATTACGATGAATATAACAGAATTGTTAGCTAAATATGACCAGGGTGAAACTAATTTTGATCGAGCCAGTCTTAATGGTGTTAATCTTACCAGTGCTGATTTAATTGGTATTTCTTTAAATGAAGCAGATCTACGAGGCTCAATTTTTATGTTTGCTTTTTTAAGCCGTGCGCACCTCAAAAGAGCCAATCTTGTAACCGCTAGATTGGGAGGAGCTAATCTTAATCAAGCTGATTTACAAGGAGCAAACTTACATAATTCTGATCTCCATGGTGCTGTCTTACAAGGTGCTGATTTGCGAGGCACAGATCTGACTTTAGCCAACTTGGTTGATGCTAACCTCACAACCGCCGATTTAAGGGGTGCTGATTTAAGCGGCGCTAATCTCACCGGAGCAAGTTTATGGGGAGCGAATCTGCGCGAAGAAAAAAGAGTCTATTCCGCTAACTTGCAGGGAGCAATTTTAGCTAAAACTGACTTGAGAGGTGCTAATTTGGCCGGAGCTAATCTCGCGCGGGTTAATCTTAGTGGTGCTAATCTCAAGGAAGTTAGTCTTAAAGGTGCTGATTTAAGAGGTGCGGATCTCAGCAATGTTAATTTACAAGGAGCTTTATTGCTTGAGGTTAATTTTACCGGGGCCAATCTCAGTGGTGCGGATATTAGCAATGCTAAATTAGATCGAGCCATCTTTGTTGACGCTAAATTAGCTGGTGTTAATTTCAAAGGTGCGATTATGCCCGATACAAAGTTTGCCAAAGCCGATTTAAGCGGTGCTATTTTAGCCAGTTGTCGCCTCAATCGGTCCGATATGAGTCGCGCCAATTTGAAAGGTGCAGATCTCAATGATGCTCTTTTAATTGAAGCTTATTTCGCTAGAGCTAATTTAACCAATGCCATTCTTAAAAATGCCAATTTAACCAGTGCTGATATTAGCACCGCAAACCTCATGGGTGCTGATTTATCCGGTGCAATTATGCCCGATGGCACTTTTAATTAGTATTATGGGGATAAATTATATTTAGGTGTGAGAAAATGTTTAAATTACCTTCTGTTTTAACTATTATTGCCCCTCTTGCCGTGGCCATTAACACGATTTCTACCCCTGTTTTCGCACAAGCAGCCTATGGTAGTTATATTGGCATCGGTCCCACTTATGGACTTTCCTCCAACAATAGCGGTCAAGGTGATGGTTTTGGCGGCGTGGTTGCAGTACGTTACAAGTTACTAGAATTACCCATCTCTTTGCGCACTCAGGCTTTAATTAGCGATGGAGTCGCAGTAGTGCCTACTGTCTCCTATGACCTCCCTTTAAGTTGGCAAACTGACGCTTATATTGGCGTTGGAGCCGCTTTTGCCGCCGGTGATACCCCCTCCCCAGTAGGCGATCGCACTAGCTTTGCCATTCAACCTGGAGTGGATTTCATGCTTCCCCATAGTCAGTTGGCCATTTTTACTAATGCCATTATCGCCTTTGATGCTTACCGTGACGGTGGAGGTACAGCGGTTTCGGTTCAAGGTGGCTTAGGAATGAAATTTTAATTGACTTTTGAGTTCTGTTATCAGTTATCAGTTATCAGTTATCAGTTATCAGTTATCAGTTATTAATTATCTGTTCACTGTTCACTGATAACTGAAGGGAGGGAGTCCTTACAGCATTTTTCTGGTCAATTTATTCACCTCTTCCCTCTTCCCTATTGCCTATTGCCTATTGCCTATTACCTATTACCTCTTCTCTATTACCTATTACCTCTTACCTATTACCTATTACCTATTACCTCTTCTCTATTACCTATTACCTATTACCTATTACCTCTTACCTATTACCTCTTACCTATTACCTATTCCCTCTTACCTATTACCTATTACCTCTTACCTATTACCTGATTTCTTAACTTATGCTTGATACCCTTGATTTAAACTTATCTTTAGATAAAGACACTTATAACTCCCAAATTGAAGACTTAATGCGTGAATTGCGGGAGCTGCAAAATGCTTGTTGGGAAAATAAATTACCTGTAGCTGTGGTTTTAGAAGGTTGGGCCGCAGCGGGCAAAGGTGCATTGGTCAAGAAAATTATTAATTACATGGACCCTCGTGGTTTTTCCGTTCATCCCATTTTTGCACCCTCGGAACATGAGCAAAAATACCCATTTCTCTGGCGTTTTTGGCACAAACTTCCTCCCAAAGGTAGTATCGGTTTTTTCTACCACAGTTGGTACACCCGTGTTTTAGAAGATCGATTATTTGGCCGAGTAGAACCCGCAGACGTACCAATCATTATGCGAGAAATTAACGCTTTTGAGCGTCAATTAGAAGATGATGGCATGGTCATTGCTAAATTTTGGATTCATTTGAGCAAAAAAGAGCTGAAAAATCGCCTCAAAAAGTCCGCTAATGATGAATTGGAAGCTTGGCGAGTACGTCCAGAAGATTGGCAACAAGCGAAAAATTATCAAGAATATTCCGCTTTGGCCGAGGAAATGTTGATTTATACTAGCACGGGTGCGGCTCCTTGGACTTTAGTGGAAGGGAATTGCAAATATTGGACTAGGATCAAGGTACTTTCTCAATTAGTCAGTACCATGAAAGAGGCTTTAGATCGACAAAACTCCACTTTGCCAGCTTTTTGCAGCATCAATCATCAGGTCAAATTGTTACCCACCGAGCCAAATTTTCTCGCCAAAGTTGACTTAAGTTCCCAGTTAACTGACGATGAATATAAAACCAGATTACGAGATGCTCAAATTGAATTGCGGAACTTGCAATTAAGTATTCATAAAGCGGAATTGCCGGTCTTGATTTTATTTGAAGGTTGGGATGCAGCGGGGAAAGGCGGAGCAATTAAGCGTTTAACCGATGTTTTAGACCCGAGAAGCTATAAAGTGAATGCTTTTGCCGCTCCTACCCAAGAAGAGCACCAATATCATTATTTATGGCGTTTTTTGCGACATTTACCTGGTAAAGGGACCATTGGTATTTTCGATCGCAGTTGGTATGGTAGGGTGTTAGTGGAAAGAATTGAGGGTTTCTGTACGGAAATTGAATGGCGAAGGGCCTATAAAGAAATAAATGAATTTGAGGCGCAATTACATACGGGGGGCTATGTTTTGCTTAAATTTTGGTTACATATTAGTCCCGAAGAACAATTAAACCGTTTTGAAAAACGCAAAGAAGACCATTTTAAACAGTATAAATTGACCGATGAAGATTGGCGCAATCGGGAACAATGGCCTTTATATGATGTGGCTGTCAATCAAACAATTGCCCGTACAAGCACCCCAAATGCACCTTGGACAATTGTACCGGCCAATGATAAATATTACGCTAGGGTTTTTATTATTGAAACCGTAATTAATGCGATTAAATATGCTCTGAAGTAGTTAATAATTAATAATTAAAATTCGCCCGAATTGGGAGTGTAAAATGCCTAATTTGATCGCCCTGGATGGTGGGTTACGCTGCGATTCAAAAGTTATTAGTTTTTGCTCAAAATTAATCTCGCTGCTAACCCACCCTACAAATGGTAGGGGAGAGTAATTATTAGTTATTACTGATTAACAAAGAGTTAACTTTTTGTAATAAAGTTTGAGGTTCTAAGGGCAAACTTAAATAATCATCGACTCCAGCATCACTATAAATAGTCCAAATTTCTGAAGTTAATTGGTCGGTTAAAATGAGAATTTTAAAATTTTTTATAGTTTGTAAAAGAGTTAATTCTTGAAGAAAATCAGCCTGATTAATGTCGGTAAAATTAGGATCAATAATAATTAAACAAGGGTTAATTATTTTGATTTGTTTAAAAGGAATAGAGTTATCAATTAACCAAACTATTTGATATTTAGCAACGGTAAACATTTCACAAATCAGCGTGGCTATTTCATCATTCTGAGTGATGACAACAATAGTTTGTCCTGGGGGTAATTCTTGATAATCAGATTTATGTTTATTTTTGGATAAATAATTAGATAAATTCGGTAAAGAAACGGTAAAAATCGAACCTTGATCAAGGGTTGAATCTACCTCAATGGTACCTTGATGTAATTCAATTAATTGTTTAGTTAAAGCTAAACCTAAACCTGCTCCTCCGTAGATTTTTTGTCGGGAGGATTCTAATTGTTGGAACTTTTCAAATAGGAGGGGTATTTTATTTTGAGAAATACCAATTCCCGTGTCTTCTATTTGAAAAAGTACGCGATTATTTTCCCGCCAAACTCGTAAAATTACCCTACCATTTGCTGGAGTAAATTTAATCGCATTACTGAGTAAATTGAGTAAAATTTGTTTAATTCTTTCCGTATCTCCACAAAATAAATCTTGATTTTCTTCGAGAATTAATTCCAGTTTTAATTTAATTTGATTAACTTCGGCCTCTTCTTTAAGAATTTTAATCAGAAAAAAACAAAGATTTTTTAAAGAAAACTCTTTAATATCTAAAATTGATTTACCCGCTTCCACTTGCGAAAAATCTAAGATATCATTAATTAAACCTAATAATTTTTGACCACTATCCTGAATATTTTGTAAGTATTGACGTTGTTTTTCGATGGGAAGTAAATTATTTTTTTCACTAAATGACCACCTTAATAGTGTACTAGATAAACCAATTACACAGGTTAAAGGTGTTCTTAATTCGTGACTCATATTACCGATAAATTCAGTTTTTGATTGATTGGCTATTTCTGCCGCTAAAAGTGCGTCCCGTAATTCGGTGGCCCTTCTTTCTATTTGTTGTTCTAAGATTTTTTGCTGTTGTTGTAATTGATAAGAAGATTCGGATTGATAAATTGCGATGGCCAAATATTGGGCAATATGATTGATAAATTTAATTTCATTTGGTTGCCAATTTCTAATATTATGACACTGATGAGCAATAATAAAACCCCACAATTTATCTTGAACAATAATGGGTGTAACTAATTTAGCTTTTACTTCTAATCTTTTCATTAATAATTTTAAACAAGGTTCGAGATTAGAATTAGCTATATCATCAATAATTAAACTAAAACCTTGACAATATTTTAAACGAGAATCAGCCTTATTTGAAAAACAAGTTTCATCTCGACTATGAAGAATCGAATTAATATTTTCTGAACTTTTTGTTTCATAAGTGACTAAATCTATGGATTCAGTTTGACCAGTTTCATTCGTTAATTTGACATTTAACTGATAAATAACTAAGCGATCTAATTTTAACAAACTTCTCACTTCTTCAATTGTCATTTGAATGATAATTAATAGGTCTTGATTTTGACTAATTTGTAGCGTCATTTGCTTAAGAATGCGCTCTTGTTCAAGACTATTATGTAACATCACATCCAGAGGTTGATAGTCAAAAAAACAGGGGTAGCCATTTAGTTCAGATTCCGGAGCAATATTATTTTGTACCAGAATTTCCAATAAATTCATGGTAAACTGCTCATAAATTTGCGGCTCAAAATTAACATTTATTTCGCGGATTGAAACAAGTAAATCTCGCAAATAAGGATATTTTTCTAAAGGTTTAATTAATTCAATTAAAAAATCTTTAATAATTTCATTTTTAAAAGTTAAATTTACTTGATAATTTTCCTGATCTGGAATTTTTTTAGCAAATAAAAGAGCTTGAATTTGCCCAGAAATTAACAGACAAAATCTTTCATCTGTAAAATTATTACTCAAATATAGTCCGTGAATCTGATTTTCTTCAATGGTTTCTTCTGTAATTAATAAAGCTGTTTCACCAGCCAAATCGGCCATTTTTTGCCACAAAAAACAGAGTTGATCAAAAATAGCCCTAGAGAGGGTTCGATTTAAAATGGAAGAGTGATAAGTCAACATTATTGAATATTTTAGCCAACATTGAAAGCTTGTTAATCATAGCATGACCTATTTTTCCTGATAAACTCAAAAACGTAATCTTTTCTCAATTATTATGCACCGAATTGCTGCAACTCCTGGAGGCTGGACTCCAGATACCGAAGGCGTTATTTTTGTGGAACAAAACCCTGCAACCCTTGTCATACTTACCTCTGCAGATACTGACATCCAAACTTTAGCAGCCACTTTATCCTCTTTACCCCCCGACTTTCCCGATTTTTGCGTTGTAAATTTATTACAATTACAACAGCAGTTAAGCATTGACACCTATGCTGAAAACGTGTTAAATCACGCTAAAATCATCATTTTAAGGCTACTTGGAGGCATATCCTACTGGAGTTATGGTTTGGAGGTTGTCAGGGAAACTGTCGCCGAAACCGGGGCATTTTTGTTTATTTTACCCGGAGATGATCGCCCTGACCCAGATTTAATTTCTCATTCGACGGTGCCACTTGCTGCTGTTAATCAAGTTTGGCGTTATTTTAATGAGGCTGGAGCAGAAAATTTGGCCAATTCGCTACAATTTGTAACTAATTTTTGTTTAAATACTAACTATAAAATAAAATTGCCTCAACCTGTTCCTCGTGTGGGAATTTATTACTATAACGTTAATCCTTAACAATTAATAAGTAATAATTAATGAAAAGATGCTAATATAACTGAAAAATTGTTTATTAATTGACAAATGTTAGTGAAATCTCCTGAAACAATAACGAATTTATCTGATTGCAATCTCTCTCAATTTCCCCCAGCTGTATTAGGTATGATTGCTGAATTTTTTAAGGTACTTTCTGAAACCAGTCGTTTACAGATTTTATGTTCTCTTAAATCGGGAACTAAAAATGTCTCAGAAATTATTGAAATTACAGGTTTAGGTCAAGCAAATGTTTCTAAACATTTAAAAATGCTTTCTCAATCGGGAATTGTGGAAAGAACCCAACAAGGAGTTCAGGTTTATTATACTATTTCTAATCCTTTAATTTTCACAATTTGTGACTTAGTTTGTAATTCTTTAGCTACTAATTTACAGCAACAAGAAGAACAATTTAAAAGTCTCCAATCATTACAAAACTACTTTTAATTTTCACAAAAATGGGTAAAAATCAAGTCGCTATTTTATTTTACCGCGCTCATTATCTAGCCGGCAATACTAAACCAATTGATGCACTTTGTCACGCTTTAATTAAGCGTGATTTATCTCCTTTACCCATTTTTGTCTCTTCTTTAAAGGATACAGAAATCCAACTTGAATTATTCTCTTTGTTAGCAAATTCTCAACTTATTCTTAATACTACCAGTTTTTCTTTAGCTAATCTTGGCGATGATTTAGTAACCAGTTTTTGGCAACAGCTTAATCTTCCTATTTTACAAGTAATTTTTAGTGGTAGTACAGAAGAACAATGGCAATCAAGTTCTCAGGGATTAACTCCTCGAGATGTAGCTATGAATGTTGCTTTACCGGAAGTTGACGGTAGAATTATTACTCGTGCAGTTTCTTTTAAATCGGTGGAAAAGTGGGATAATTTCCTCCAAACTGATGTCACTATTTACCAACCAAATCAGGATCGAATTAATTTTGTTGCTGATTTAGCTGCTAATTATTTAAGCTTAAAAAACTGCCCGAAAAATGAGCGCAAAATCGCCCTAATTTTAGCTAATTATCCTAACAAAAATGCTCGGTTAGCCAATGGTGTCGGTTTAGATACTCCTGCTAGTTGTATCAACATATTAAATGCCCTAAAAAATGACGGTTATTTTGTGGAAAATATCCCCGCAAATGGTGATGAATTAATTACTCTTTTAACCTCGGGGATTACCAATGATTTAGAATTTCAAAATAATTCGATTTTAACTCATTATTTATCTTTACAAGAATACGAAAATTACTATCAGCAATTACCTCAAAAAATACAGACAGAAATTGACAATAGATGGGGCAAATATCCTTTACCTGAAAAATTCCCCATTTCCGGTATTCAATTTGGGAATATATTCGTCGGAATCCAACCACCACGGGGATATGAACTCGATCCCAGTTTAAATTATCATGCTCCCGATTTAGAACCAACTCCTAATTATTTAGCCTATTATTACTGGTTAAAAAATAACTTTAAAACCCATGCTTTTCTTCACCTTGGTAAACACGGAAACATGGAATGGTTACCAGGTAAAAGTATCGCTTTATCTGCTCATTGTTACTCCGAAATTGCCCTTGGACCTTTCCCTAATTTTTATCCCTTTATTGTTAATGATCCCGGAGAAGGTAGTCAAGCAAAAAGGCGATCGCAAGCTACTATTATTGACCATTTAACTCCACCATTGACTAGAGCCGAATTATATGGTAATTTACAGGCAATTGAAGGCTTGATTGATGAATATTACGAAGCACAAAGTTTAGACCCCACTAGGTTAAAATTAATTGGCGATCGCCTCCTCAATATAATCCAAAAATCCCAGTTAAATCAAGATTTAGGAATAGACACCATTACTAAGGAAAATCTGCGGGATTTTTTAACAGTTGCTGATGGCTATTTATGCGAGATTAAAGAAGCACAAATAAGAGACGGCCTACACATATTTGGACAATTACCCCAAGATAGACAATTACGGGATTTAATCGTAGCAATTGCTCGTCAACCTGACCGAAATCGAGTCGGTTTAACCACCGCAATTGCCTCATTTTATGGCTTAGATTTTAACCCATTAATAGCAGAAAAAACTTCCCCTTTCCAACTCCCTCACCCTGTGGGAGAGGGTTGGGGTGAGGGAGAAAAGAGGTTAGGAGTAACCGATTTTTCTCAGTGTAGAAATATCGGAGATGCGATCGAAATATTAGAAGAAAAAGCGGCCGAAATCGTCGAGGAAATTCTTGATTCCTCCGCCCCCTTATTAAAGGAGGGACTAAGGGAGGATAAAATTATTAACCATCCTGATCTGGAAATAGAAATTAATTGGATTAGCAAAATATTAATCCCAAAATTAAAGCAAACTACCCAAGAAATAACCAATTTACTAACAGGATTAGACGGAAAATATGTCCCCTCTGGACCATCAGGAGCTCCCAGTCGAGGTAGGCCAGATGTTCTACCCACGGGACGCAATTTTTACTCTGTTGATATTCGAGCCATACCCACGGAAACAGCTTGGTTGGTGGGTAGAACAGCGGCCGAAGTCGTAATCGAGAGATATACCCAAGAAAACGGCGAGTATCCCCGCAATTTGGCGATTTCTGTCTGGGGAACTTCCACCATGAGGACCGGAGGGGATGATATTGCTCAAGTTTTAGCTTTGTTAGGAGTTCAACCGGTTTGGGATGGCAGTTCCCGACGGGTAATTGACTTTGAAATCTTGCCTTTGTCGGTGCTGGGAAGACCAAGGGTTGATGTTACTTTGAGGATTTCTGGCTTTTTTCGCGATGGTTTCCCTAATTTGATTGATTTCGTCCATTCGGCGATCGCCTCTGTTTCCCAATTAGACGAATCCCCGGAAGATAATCCCCTTGCGAATCAAGTCCAAACAGAAACCGCATTTTGGCAACAACAAGGATTAGACTTGCAACAAGCTCAGGAGCGAGCGCAATATAGGATTTTTGGTTCAAAACCTGGCGCTTACGGAGCGGGATTACAAGGTTTAATTGAAGCGCAAAACTGGACCTGTGACCAAGATTTGGCGCGCGCCTACATAAACTGGAGCAGTTATGCCTATAATGGCAAAAAAGAGGGTATTTCCGCCCCAGAATCCTTTAAAAACCGCTTACAAGACCTGCAAATCGTCCTGCAAAACCAAGATAATCGGGAACATGATTTATTAGACTCTGATGACTATTACCAATTTCAGGGCGGTTTAACCGTTGCGGTGCGAGCCATTACCGGCCAAAATCCCCAAACCTACTTTGGCGATAACTCCATTCCCGCCAATCCCAAAGTTAAACTTTTGCAGGAAGAAATCGCCAAAGTTTATCGCTCCCGAGTCGTTAACCCCAAATGGATAGAAGGAGTGATGAGACACGGATACAAAGGGGCATTTGAAATGGCAGCCACTGTCGATTATTTATTCGCCTACGATGCGACCGCCAATTGTGTCTCTGATTATATGTATCAAGGAGTAGCAGAGGCCTACTTATTTGATGAAAAGGTACAGCGATTTATTCAGCAAAAAAATCCTTGGGCACTCCGAGATATGTCCGAAAGGTTACTAGAAGCCAATCAGAGAGGTTTATGGACTGATTTAACTCCCGAAACTAGGGATAAGTTAAGAAATCTGATCCATGAATCAGAGGCCGTCATTGAGGGTAAAATTTAGTTAAGAAATCCAGAAATCCCCTTTTTCCCAAAAATCTGATTTCTAATTATGGCTAAAATAGAGTAAATTATTTAAGTATATTCTCGGAGAAAAGTAACTGATAAATTAGATGAGTCAAGAGAATCAAAGTAAAAATACTAAACCAACTCTTCAGCAAAAACGTCTCACTGAGGAAGTTGAAAAATTAGGTCTCGGTACAATTACCAGACATCTCTTTATTTGTGCAGATCAAAGTTTGCCTAAATGTTGTAGTAAAGAAAGCAGTTTAGAGTCTTGGAATTATTTGAAAAAACGCCTAAAAGAGTTAAATTTAGATCAGCCTACTGAAACCCATCCTACTTGTATTTTTAGAACTAAAGCTAATTGTTTACGAGTCTGTACTCAAGGTCCTATTCTCTTAGTTTATCCCGATGGTGTTTGGTATCGTAATGCTACCCCAGAGGCGATCGAGCGCATTATTCAAGAACATTTGCTCGGTAATCAAATAGTCGAAGAATACGCTTTTCATACCCATATTTTACCCTCAATTAATTAAGATAAAAGAGTTATAAAAAATGAAAGATAATAACAGTGAAAATATACAATTATTACTTATTGATGATGATCCTAATTTAATTATGCTAGTTAAGGATTATCTTGAATTTCGAGGTTATGAAGTCGTAACCGCCGACAACGGACGTAAAGCTTTAGAAGCTTTAGAGCAAAAAATACCTGATTTAATTATCTGTGATATTATGATGCCAGAAATGGATGGTTATTCCTTTGTTGAAAAAATTAGACAAGATTACCGCACCGAATGGGTCCCAGTTATTTTTCTCTCTGCAAAAAGCCAAAGTAAAGACCGCATTAAAGGGTTAAATGTGGGAGGTGACGTTTATATGATTAAACCCTTTGAACCAGAGGAATTGGTAGCTCAAGTAGAATCATCTTTAAAACAAACTAATCGTCTCCTACAGCATAGTAGCAAAAGTCCTGACCTCGATAAACAAATTATAGTCCCTAGAAATATAGAATTGACACCCACTGAAATTAAAGTTGTTAGCTTAGTTGCCCAAGGTTTGGCGAATCGAGAAATAGCAAAAAAACTCAAGGTTAGTCAACGTACCATTGAAAGCCACGTTTCTAATATGCTAAATAAAACTAATCTCCATAATCGCACGGAGTTGGCTCGTTGGGCGATGGAAAGTAATATGTTTTAAGCAAAAAAAAATTCGAATTCCCCCTTTTCAAATTCAAAAAATCTGCTATGATGGTTAAGGTGATTTAACAGAGACCTGTTAATCTCTAATTTTGCTGGTGTAGCTCAGTGGTAGAGCAGCTGATTTGTAATCAGCCGGTCGCAGGTTCAAATCCTGTCACCAGCTTAGGTTCTGAAAATTAAATTAGTTTTTCCCTAAATTTTCCCTAGTGACATTTTCCCAGATTCTTTGATGTGTTTCCTTATCAATATATTTCTGATAATCTTTTTGATGAACCGTTAAACTGTGTCCCATCCATTTAGCCATAATTGCTGAGTCAATGCCCAGAACCGCTCCTCGAATCGCATAAGCATCCCTTAAGGAATATGGAACAAAACCAATATTTTCTCGTTTGAAAGCTTTACTGACGACTCCTCCTATATCTCGATTGGCTCGATCTAATTTAATCTCAGGAATAATTGCATTTTTTAAATCCCACTCCTCCATCCAATTATCAGGTAAAGGGAAAACTAATCTTTCTTTGGTTTTAGTTGTTGGCAGAACTTTAATAATCGGCATTTCTGATAAATCAAGGTGAAACACTTCGTGATTTCTTAATCCGTAAGCAGCCATCATTCCATAAATCCATTGCCATGCTGGATTTTTAATCTTTTCTCTAGTTTCAATAATCTCCTTGTCTGAGGGAATATAGCGATCAGAATCCGCTTCATAATTTGTTTTTAATTTTGACCAATCTTTTAATTCTAAGTTTGCCCATTTTCCTAAAGCTTTTAAACTAATATAAGCTTTTTCTCTTTGCCGAGTGTTTGGAGTAAAGCTTACCAAAAAATCTTTTAAGATTTTCTCGGTTAATATTTCATTTTGAGGTAATCTCAAAAATAAACTTAAATAATCATTTTTTAATGTTGACTCTTTGGTTACAGTTTTTGGTCTTGTTTCCCAATAATTGTTTTCAAATCCGGCGATCGCCTCCTCTATTGTTAATTCTTTAATTTGAGTTTCTAATTCAGATTTTACTCCCCAATCAGACCAATTAAACACACCTAAAAATAAATCTGATTCTAATTTTTGGGCTCTGGCATAAGCAATTTTTATCCCCTCAGAAGTTGGTGGCAAACCTGTTTTGATGTCATATTGCTGATATACTTGAGATTGGTTATTTTTATCGGGTAGAGAGGCTCTTAAATATAGTTTTTCTCCCTTCTGTCTTATTTTAACTTTATGCAGTTTGTTATTAGCCATTATTAAATTCATTTTCAAACTCCTCAAATATTTCTCTCGGTATAGCTGTTTCTAAGGCAAAATCTAATAATTGATATGCCGAATACGGGGTTATTCCCGAA
>JAABRE010000025.1 GCA_011391125.1 Synechococcales cyanobacterium S06 | reverse complement strand
AGCTTCAAATTCTGACCAAGGTACTAATTTGGCCATTTTTACCCAATCATTGTCAGCTGAAAGGTTGGCTTCAATTTTGAAACCTAATTCCTCTCCTTCCACTACACATTGTTTATTTTTTTTATAAACCATTTTGATTTGAATGTAAGGTTTTTTTCTATTTTAAGGGCCAATCCTAGCATTTTTTGAAAAATTTTTGAACCGTAACTCTTTGATTAGTAAGGCTTTTGACTATCTTTCAGCAAGCCCTAATTAGCTAATTTGCTTGGTAATTTACCTTTATATTGATTCTGTAGACAACGATTGTCTTTGTTTATTGATTGCAGAATCGAACAAGTTATAACGGGGCGATCGCTTTGTCCAGAAATCGGATTTCTTTTTGCTTGACAAAATGACACTTTTATTCATCACTGGCAAATTAAGAAAAAAACGGGGAAATTTTTAAAAATTTCCCTAATTTTTTCTAAAAATCTTTTTGAGTCTCTCCTACGAGCTTTAGCCCTGGGAGAGGCTCAAACTAATTAATATAGTTTAAGATTTCGTTGGCGGTGCGATCGCTTACGTTTTCTTGTCCTAATTTTTGCCGCATTTCTTGATAGTTTGCTTCGATTTTTTGCCGTTTTTTATTATTAGTTAATAGCTCAAGTGCTTTTTGAGAAATGTTTTCAACTGTGGCGTTTTCTTGTAAAAATTCAGGTACAATTTCTTGTTTCATTACTAAGTTTACGGGTGACATAAATGGTATTTTAAAATTGAATATTTTTCTCGCAATAAATATGGTAAATGGTGTTACTTTATAAATTACTATTTGTGGTACTTTTAATAAAGCGATTTCGAGGTTAACTGTTCCCGATTTGGTGAGACATAAATCCGCAGCTGCGATCGCCTCTAAGGGAGCATTTTCGATTATAATTGCTGGGATATTATATTGTTTAAGTTGTTCGTTAATTGCACTGCGATAAATGGGTAAGGAAAGGGGAATATAAAACCGAATATCTGGTATTTGCTGCTGTATTTTTTGGGCAGTTTCTAACATGATTGGTAACAGATATTTGATCTCTTGTTGTCGGGATGCGGGTAAAATTGTCACGATTTTTTCCTCTGGTTTAATCCCTAATTTTTGCCTTGCTTCTTGTTTATTGGCCGCATTTTTCATTCTGTCTAATAAGGGATGACCAACCCAAGTGACATTTGCTCCTTTTTCCGTAAAATAACGGGCTTCTTCTTCAAATATGGCGAGGATTTTGTCACTGATTTTAACTACTTGTTTGGTTGTGCTTTCTGTGGGTGTCCAAACCCAATTTTGCGGAGCAATATAATAGATTATTGGTAAGTTAGGAAGCTCTTTTTTTAGGTAAGTTCCTATACCAAGATTCGGTCCAGAATAATCGATCAAAATAATTAAATCTACCTGATTTTCTTTCAGGTATTTTTTCGCTATTTTCTGTATTTTTATCGTCGGTAAGATAAAGGGAATTGACTCCCATAATCCCACTGAACCAATGGTTGTGGTATCTGCTAAAATGGTAGCTCCTGCCTTTTTCATGCGATCGCCCCCCAAACCAACCATGTCTAAGTCAATTCCCCTTAGTTCAGCCTGCTTTTTTAATGCGGTAATTAATAGGGCAGCTTGCAGATCGCCGGAAACTTCACCAGTGCTAATAAATATCCGCATTTAGAGGACTCCTTTTGATAAAGTTTTCCCCGGAATTACTCCCCTTCTTTGAGTATTTGTAATTGATTCAAACAGGAAGTTATATAAATGGAAAATATAGGGATTATCTAATAATAATTTAAGTTGTTCTACGGCTTTTGTAAAGGGAATTTCATCGTGATAAAGCGTATGAAAAGCATTTTTTAATAATCTAATTTCTTCTGTAGTTAAACCTGCTCTTTTTAAACCGACTAAATTGAGCGATCGCACTTGAGAAGGATTACCTTCCACTAACATAAAAGGAGGGACATCTCGATCAATTCTACTCATTCCTCCTAACATGGCCATTTTGCCAATCTGGACAAATTGATGTACTCCTAAAACACCACCAATTACGGCTCTTGATTCTATTTTCACATGACCAGCTAAGGCGACATTATTAGCAATAATTACGCCATTTTCAATAATACAATTATGTGCGACATGGGTATAGGCCATTAATAAATTCTGATCGCCAATTTCGGTGTTTTCTCCCTCGGATGTCGCGCGATTAATCGTAACACATTCGCGAATGGTATTATGATTACCAATTTTCAAACCCGAAGCTGCTCCTTTATATTTTAAATCTTGGGGTTCTAAACCGATTACTGCTCCGGGGAAAATGCGATTATTTTCGCCTATTTCTGTTGGTCCAGAAATGGTTACATGGGCTAAAATTTCCGTATTTGCTCCGATTTTAACCTGATTTTCAATCACACAAAAAGGGCCAACTTTTACGGTGGAATGTAATTCTGCTTTGGGATGAATTATCGCAGTAGGATGAATTAATGTACTCAAAAATAGTTCTCCAATTAATAATAAGTAAAAAATAAGTAATTGATAATTAACAATTGATTACTAACTATCAACTATCAACTATCAACTATCAATTAGTCGTTGTTTTCAAAAAGAGAAAACATCATGTCTCCTTCCACTGCTAATTGACCATCCACTGTACATTTACCGTGCATTTTGGCGATTCTATTCATTTTAAATGATAATAATTCCACAGTCATAATTAACTGATCTCCCGGAACAACTGGTCTTCTAAAACGCAGCTTGTCTATTCCAGCAAAGGCAAAGAAACTGTCTTGCATTCCCTGCATTTGCACTAAAACTACACCTCCCACTTGAGCCATTGCTTCCACAATCAAAACCCCTGGCATAATGGGCATTTTGGGAATATGTCCCTGAAATTGTGGTTCATTAAAGGTAATATTTTTGAGACCAACTGCTTTTTTTCCCGGTACATAATCGATAATGCGATCAACCATGGCAAAAGGATAACGGTGAGGCAATAATTTATGAATTTCCTTAATATTAAAGGTGGTTTTTATTGGGGTTTCCTCAGTTAAATTAGTCTCTTGCATAAGATGAATTTCTGTTAGGATAGTCATGATTTTTTAAGTGAATTTAATAAGTTTGCTAATTGAATATGCAGTTTATGACTAGCTTTATAGGCCACAAAATGAGCTACCGGAATTGTTCCCAATAAACTCAAATCACCCAATAAGTCTAACAGTTTATGACGCACTGGCTCATTGTCAAATCTCAAGGGAGGATTCAACCAACCTGAGTGACTACAAACTAGGGCATTTTCTAAACTACCACCTTTTATTAAACCAGCTTGACGCAACGTTTCGATCTGTTCTGCTAAACCAAATGTTCGCGCCGGGGCGATCGCCTCAACAAAACTTTCGGTCATGGGATTCCAGCTATACCACTGATTGCCGATCGCCTCATAATCAAAATCTATGCCGTAGGTAAAACGCAATTCAGAGGATGGGAATGCGGCCACAAATGCGTCTCCATCCTGCACAAAAATGGGTGTATTGACCTCTCTTTTGAGCTTTTGGTGTGAAATCGCCTCATGCCTTAAACCTCCCGCTAAAATCGCCTCTACCCAATTTTGGGCCGAACCATCTAAAAGGGGAATTTCTGGACCGTCAATTTCGATCGCCACATTATCGACTTCTAAACCAACCAAAGCGGCTAACAGATGTTCCACGGTTCTAACTTTGGCTTCTCCTTGTTCCAATTCGGTGGAGAGAGTAGTTTGAGAAACTTTTTTGACGGAAGCGGGAATGATGGGGCGATCTTCCAAGTCAACCCGCACAAAATAACGGCCTTTCCCCGGAGGAGCAGGCCAAAGTTTCACCGTAGTTTCTGTTCCTGTATGTAGGCCAATCCCTGTTACTGTAACACTTTGAGCGATCGTTATCTGTTGTTCATTATTCATAAATAATTGATAGGTAGGAGGTCATTTCAGTTAACAGTTAACAGTAAGGGCGAACGGCTGTTCGCTCCTACCAGCAACAAAAAACCCTGATTAAGGGTCAATTATTAATTAAAACCTTTCGCCGACACCAAATTGAATGCGATTATCTCCTTGATCATTGAAACCCCAATCGACGCGGATCGGGCCAATGGGTGATTTGACACGAACACCAATACCATAACCGAAGCCACTACCTGGTTTACCCCTAACTCCAGCTGGGTCTCCTGGAACGGAACTACCAGTACCTAAATCCGTACCATAATCGAGGAATAACACACCGCCAACGATGGAAAAGATAGGGAAACGGTATTCTGCGGTAGCTTGAGCATAACTTCGACCACTGCCGACTTCTCCCTCGTCATAACCGCGAACGGAGTTCATACCACCGATGGAAAATGCTTCATAAGGTGGCAAATCACCGATGACTGTTCCTCCTTGTACACTCAGGGCAATGGTTTGCGGTCCGTCGCTAAAATTGATTAAACTTATGGGAATGTAATAGTTGTAACTGGCCCTCAGACGACTGAACAGGATGTTTCCTGAACCAAGAGGAATTGTTTGGTCTATTCCTAAACGAACAATGGAACCTGCTGTCGGAGTTTGGGTATTATTTCTACGATCTTGGGAAGCGGTAAACTGTAAGGTAAAGAGGTCATCTTGACCACTGTCACTAAAAGCTATGTTATTGCCCAATTCATCTTGAGGGCTGATGTCGCCTTCATCATCCGTTGCTTCCACGTGTTGATATTGAAAACCGGTCGCTAAACGCCATTTGGGGGGACTAAAGACGTTTTCGGCGATGGGACGGGAAAAGTTGACTCCTCCGCCTGTTCTGACAATACGAGGACTATCGCCATTGGGCAAGTTGACTTCTGGATCACCACCATCAAAAATCAGGGACACGGAACGTCGTCTAAAAGCATTAACGGTGTAGGAAGTTCGGTAAGGATCACCCCCAATCCAAGGATCCGTAAAACTTAAGTCAAATAAGAAGGTGCGATTATCTATTTGTAATTCGGTGGCGATCGTTTGATTATTACCCCCAAAATTCTGTTGTTGATAACTAACAGTACCGAATAAACCGTTGGCGGAACTAATACCAGCTCCAGCTGCGATGGAGCCAGTTTGACCTTCTACTACATCAACGTTAACTACTACTTTGCTAGGATCTTCACCCGGACTAAAAGATAATTTAACATCTTTAAAAAGTCCTAAACCAAAGACTCTCTGAAGGTCTTTTTGGGCGGTATTGCGATTAAAAATATCTCCTGCTTTTAATTCTACTTCCCTTGTAATAATAAATTCTCTGGTTTTTATTTTGGTAGTTTCGGCATTTTCTTCATCGAAATAACGCACTTTAATATTTTCAATAAGTCCTTCAGCTACGATGAGGGTGACTATTCCATCTTCTGATAATTGAGGTACGCCAACTACTTGGGCTAAATCATAACCATTATCTTTATACCAAGTATTTAAAACCTTAATATCTTCCTGTAATTCTTGAAGATTTAAAATCTGGCCGTAGTTCTTACTAAAGATATTTTCTATCACTTCTGGAGGTAAAACTTGCTTTTTATCTCCTTCGGGAACTGTTTCCACAACTACTTGTTTTAACACGGGATTAGCGACGACAGCAAAGGTAATTCTGACTCCCAATGGGGTATCTTCTGGAGTTACTTTAACATTACTAAAAAACCCAGTGGCATAAATTGAATTAACATCTTCTTGTAATAAAGTTCGGGTGGTAGTTCTTCCTGGTTTGGTCGTAATTTCTTTATATACTAAATCTTTTAATTCGTTTTCTACGCCAGTGATTAATACTTCCGCAACCAATACTCTAGGTTCGGGTGTGGTGGAAGTTGGCGGCGAATTTGTTTCGCTGGGTTGTTCTGGATTGGGAGTGGAATTTGTTTCGCTGGGTTGTTCTTGAACTAATAATAAGGAAGAGGAATCTAAGGTAGTTTCTGGAATATTTTCTGTTGTTTTTTCGAGGATTTCCTGAGTTTTATTCTCTAAATTTAAGGAATTATTGGAAGCATTTTCCTTTAATTCTGACTCAGAAATTGGCAATTGTTCTGTTGTTTTTTCGAGGATTTCCTGAGTTTTATTCTCTAAATTTAAGGAAATATCCGACGCATTTTCCCTTAATTCTGACTCAGAAATTTGAGATTGTTCTGCGTCTTTTTCGAGGATTTCCTGAGTTTTATTCTCTAAATTTAAGGAAATATCCGACGCATTTTCCCTTAATTCTGACTCAGAAATTTGCGCTTGTTCTGCGTCTTTTTCGAGGATTTCCTGAGTTTTATTTAAGGAATAATTAGAGGACAAATCCGAATTTTTTTCCTTAAATTCAAGATCAGAAACCTGAGATTTTTCTAACTCGTTTTGATTACTAATAATCGTATTAGCCAGCACCGGATTGATTGCTGTTACAAGGGTTAACACTAGAGAAGATAAACAGTATGTTTTAAGATATTTGCTCACTGAATCACACCAAAAAATAAATATGAACTTTAGTCTGCTGTTTATTATGACTTAATTTACTTGATTTTATCCCAAGGATAAAAGTTCCTTAAATTAAACGGTTTTTTGCGATTGGCGAAACCTATGGGCCTTTTAAAATAATCGGTCTTATTTTATCATTATTCTGTGATGATGCCATACAGTGAATCTTGATCAGGATATTTCTTTTTAGCACACCCCGCCTATTATATGATAGAAATTCTGAAAGCTTCACTAAATATCTGGATTAAAACATGAAAAAAATTACCTTGACAGATCGTCTTAAGTATGCTTTTGATAATTTCATGGCTAAAGGGACAATTTCCTTGGTTGCTGGATTAGCCTTGGTTTCGGCCTTGTTTATCCTGACCACGGCCATTTTCCTCGTCATTACGGGAATTAAATCACCGGATAATCCCCCTTTAAGTTTACCAGAAGCGGTGTGGAGTACCTTAATGCGTACTCTGGATACTGGTACTGTTGGCGGTGATACTGGTTGGATTTTTCGCCTATTTATGTTATTTGTTACTTTTGGCGGTATTTTCATTATTAGTACCTTGATTGGTTTATTAACCAGTGGTATTGAGAGCAAGTTAGAAGAATTACGCAAGGGGCGATCGAGGGTAATTGAAGAAGATCACATAATAATTTTAGGTTGGTCATTTCAAATTTCGACACTTTTATCAGAATTAATCATCGCTAATGCAAATCATCCTCAACGGGCCATGGTTATTCTTAGCAATGAAGATAAAGTCGAGATGGAGGAAACAATTAATAAATGGTTAAAATTCAAGTATCGTACTCGTATTGTTTGTCGTACTGGAAATTGTAGCGATTTGGGGGATTTAGGATTAGTTAATATTCAAAATTCTCGTTCAATTATTATTCTTAATCCTCCGTCAGAATCGGGGGATATTAATTTAATTAAAACTTTATTAGCAATTACTAATATTCCGAGAAATGACCAGAAATCTTATCATATTGTTGCGGAAGTTCAAGAAGAAAAAAGTTTAGATATAATTAAATTAATTGCTGGTAATCAAGTAGAAACTTTATTGAAAAATGATATTATTTCTCGTATCAGTGTTCAAACTTGTCGCAATCGCGGTTTGGCCACTGTTTATATGGATTTATTTGATTTTAGTGGTAATGAAATTTATCTAATTTCCGAACCAAGTTTAGTGGGTAAAACCTATCGCGAAATACTTAATTATTATCATGAATCTTCGGTAATTGGTATTAGCAATCAAGAGAGTAAACCTGAACTAAATCCTCCTAAAAATAGGGTTTTACAAAGTGGTGAAAAGTTGATTGTGTTAGCGGAAGATGATGATATTAGTACAGTTTCAGCTCTAATTCCTGATATTAATGAAAACTTAATTGTTAGTGAAATTACCAAGGAATTTCAACCAGAAAATACTCTTATTTTAGGCTGGAATATTAGAGTTCCTTCCATGATTAAAATGTTAGAAGAATATGTTTGTCCTAATTCGGGAGTAACGGTGGTTGCTAATTTATCCAAAGAAGAAACACTTTTAGAGGAAAATTGCCCAAATTTAGTTAAGCAAAAAGTTAATTATGTTCAAGGAGAACCTACTGAAAAAAGCGTTTTAGAAAGCTTAAATTTAGCCCAATATAACCAAATTTTAATCACTTCTTCTGATCAAGTTGAACCAGAATTAGCTGATGCTCAAACTTTAGTAAGTTTGTTACAATTACGTCATTTAATCAAAAAAAATAAGGGCAATCAAGCAATTATTACTGAAATGTTAGACGCTCAAAATCAAGATTTGGCAGCCGTAGCAAAGCCAGATGATTTCGTCATTAGTGAGCGCATTATAAGTTTAATCATGGCACAAATTGCCGAAAATAAACTTTTAAATCAGATTTTTCAAGAATTATTTGATCCCGAAGGTGCGGAAATTTATTTAAAACCAGTTACTAATTATATAATTACTGGTGAATCTGTTAACTTTTATACTATAGTTGAATCAGGAAACCGACAAGGTGAATCAGTGATTGGTTATCGTATTAAAGCTGATGTTAATAATAAGGCTAAAAATTATGGTATTACCCTTAATCCTCCTAAATCTAATTTAATTAAATTCACCGATGAAGATCAAATAATTGTCATTGCTGAATCCTAGATTTGTAGGGTGGGCAATTATATCAAATTATGACTCAAAATGATAATTCATATTTAATTGCCACCTTACCATAACTACTAATTTATTTTTGCTAAGATTCTTTCTTGTACTTTTTGATAGGCATTTTCCACCTCTCCTAAATCCCTTCTAAAACGATCTTTATCCATAATTCTAGCTTGAGGATCGCTTATTTTATTATCCCATAAACGACAGGTATCAGGACTAATTTCATCCGCTAAAATAATTTTTCCTTCACCATCAAAACCAAATTCTAATTTAAAATCCACCAAAGTAATGTCACATTCCAGGAAAAATGTTTGTAAAAGTTGGTTAATTTTTAAGGTTAAATTTTTAAGTTCTGTTAATTGTGAATCGGTGACAAGTTCCAGTAACATTAAACGATCATAAGTCAATAAAGGATCACCCAAATCATCGTTTTTAAGGTAAAATTCCACTAGAGGTTGAGGTAAAATTTGCCCTTCGGGGAGGCCAGTTTGCTTACAAAGACTACCAGCTGCAATATTTCTGACGACAACTTCCACGGGAATAATTTGCACCGCTTTGACGAGCATTTCTAAAGGAGAAATTTTTTCGATTAAATGGGTAGGAATACCTTTATTTTCTAAATAAGATAACAAAGCGACGGATACGGTACAATTAACTTCACCTTTACCTCGAATTTGCCCGCGTTTAAGGGCGTTGAAAGCGGTAGCATCATCTTTAAAATAAGTCAAGAGAATCTCCGGATTATCCGTCGGATAAAGAATTTTCGCTTTACCTTCGTATAACTTTTCTTTTGTGGACATAAATTTAACCTCAAAAATAAATTGTCTGAAAATATAGTGTAAACCTTACTGTTACCATTAAACCTTTGGAGGGTCTGAAAAATGAGCGAAATTCAAGACAACAATCATAATAAACAACTTAATCAGTTTCTTTATCCCCATAGTTCCTATTATGGCGAAGTTAAGCCAGAAAACCTCCTTTTTAATGCGAATTTACAGGAGTTTGCCCAAAAGGTCAATTATATTTGTAGTTTAGAAACCAATGGCAAAGTTAAACCAGTTGATGCTTATACCCAAATAAAACACCTATGGCAAGAACTTCAAACCAGTAAGGAAAACTTACAAATTGACCCCAATTCTGATCCCGAATAATTAATAATTATTGCTTGTTAACGGATAACAGCTAAAAACCAAAGCTGATCACTGTTAATTGATAACTGTTCACTGTTAACTGATAACTGAAAAATGTCTCGATCTAAAGCTTTACAATACTACATTTTTGCCCGTTTATTGCTTGCTCCTTTAATGTTATTTACTATTACAACCTTAGTATTTTTGTTATTAAGAGCAACACCGGGAGATCCTGCTGATGCTATTTTAGGATCTCGCGCGCCCGAATCGGCCAAACAAGCGTTACGGGAACAACTTGGCCTCACTGATTCCCTGTGGTTGCAATATGTCCACTATTTGACTGATTTATTCAAATTAGATTTCGGTACTTCCCTCACCAGTCGTGGTCAACCAGTTTGGGAGATTATTAGCCAACATTTTCCCGCTACGGTGGAACTTTCTTTTTTCGCCATGATAGTAGCGGTAGTTGTGGGTGTCGGCATTGGGATTTTATCAGCATCTCGCCCCGGAACGATTTTTGACGTGGGAGGCCGGCTATTTGGCATTATCACCTACTCCCTACCCCTGTTTTGGATGGGCATGATTATGCAACTAATCTTCGCAGTTCAACTGCGTTGGTTTCCCCTTGGCACGCGTTTTCCCATCGGAAATGAAATTCCAAGCCAAATTACCGGTTTATACACCTTAGACAGCATTTTAAGCGGCAATCCGGGGATGTTTTTCACTGCCCTGCACTATTTAACACTGCCCTGTGTGACTTTGGGAGTGTTGCTCAGTGGCATTTTTGAACGAATTGTTAGAGTAAATCTGAAACAAACTTGGCGATCGGAATATGTTGAAGCTGCAAGGGCTAGGGGGATTCCTGAAGGTCGTATTTTGATTGCCCATGCCTTCAAAAATGCTCTGATTCCCGTGATTACGGTACTCGGTTTGACTTTTGCAGCGTTACTCGGGGGGGCGGTTTTGACTGAAGTTACATTTTCTTGGCCAGGTTTAGGAAATCGTCTTTATCAAGCCATTTCGTTGCGGGATTATCCTACAGTACAAGGAATTATGGTTTTTTTCGGGGCGATCGTAGTTTTTACTAGTATATTAATAGACTTAATTAATGCTTGGATTGATCCTCGTATTCGCTATTAAATAAATAAATAATAAATAATAATCATCAGTTATTATTTATTAACTGTTAACTGATAACTGATAACTGAAATGAAAGGTGATCAAATTTACGTCTATCGAGAGTGGGGAAATTTAGAGGGTTTATATGAACATCACGGAATAGATTGTGGTGATAATTCGGTGATTCATTATCGTAAACCTAGCGAAATAATTGAACGTACTTCTTTAACTGTTTTTGCCCGTGGTAATCTTGTTTATATTCGGGAATATTCCGATGGATTTTCCTTTTTATCTGATCATGTTGTGGAAAGAGCCGAAAATAGATTAGGGGAACAAAAATATAATTTATTGTTTAATAATTGTGAGCATTTTGCTACTTGGTGTAAAACTGGTATTAGTTATAGTAAACAGATTAGTCAATTTGTTCCTAATCTTAGTAAATTTAAAATTCCTAATTTATTCCAAGAAATTAAAACCTCTTTAAATGCTACGGATTCCTCTAATTCTCAAAATCTTGTTACTCAAGCTTTAGGTGATATAAAAGTAGTTTGGGATCAATTACAACCCCAATATAAACAAACTTTAGAAGAGATAAATACTTGGCAAAAAGTCGCTAAAAAAGCCTTAGAAAATGACCGCGAAGATTTAGCAAGGGAGGCCTTAAAACGAAAATTAAACTATCAGAAACAAGCAGAAGAATTGAATACCCAATTACAAAAATTAGCCGAAATGACAAAGCAATTAATAATTAATTAGGCTCGTTGTTGGGGCTTTAGCTCTAAAATAAATAATTAATATACTCCCCTCTCCCAGAGGGAGAGGGGTTGGGGGTGAGGGCATTCATGAATCCTTTAGAGACATATTTTAACAATTTATACCAAATTTACAGCACCGGAGCCGGTGTTAAAGAAACGTCTTATTATGGTAGTTTAGAAACCCTTTTAAACGAAGTGGGAAACACTTTAAAACCGAAAATACGCTGTGTAATAAATCTGAAAAATCAAGGTGCAGGAATTCCTGACGGTGGTTTATTTTCGGCCAATCAATTTGTTAACTCTTCTCTCCCCCTCACCCCTAGGGAGAGGGGGAAAGGGGGTGAGGGAAATACCCCTTTTCAAGGAATTTTTCCGGAGCGTGGTGTCATTGAAATTAAAAGTACCAAAGAAGATATTAATAAGATTATAAATAGTGATCAAGTTAATAAATATTGGGCAAAATATCGCCAAGTTCTAGTTACTAATTACAGGGAATTTATCTTAATTGGACAGGATAGCAACGGTAACAAAATTGAATTAGAACGTTATCAATTAGCCGAAAATGAGACAGAATTTTGGCAAAAAGTAGCACATCCAAGAGCATTTGTCAAGGAGGATAATAACCGTTTTTTAGAATACTTAAAACGGGTAATGTTACAATCAGCTTTTATCGCGTCACCCCAAGATTTAGCCTGGTTTTTAGCTTCTTATGCTCGTGATGCAAAATCGCGTTTAGAACAACAAACAGATTTAACAGCATTGTATCAGATTCGTAGTGCTTTAGAAGACGCTTTGGGAGTTAAATTTGAAGGAGAAAAAGGCGATCAATTCTTTCAATCTACCCTGATTCAAACCCTTTTTTATGGCATTTTTTCGGCTTGGGTTTTATGGCATAAACAGACGCTTGCCCCTGTTTGTAGAGACGTACAATGGTACGTCTCTACAAATGACAACGTCTCTACAGGGGGATTATTCGACTGGAAAACTGCCGCTTTTTATCTTCATGTTCCCATGATTCAAATATTATTTGAACAGATAGCCAGACCATCAAAACTTAAACAATTAGACTTGATTGAAGTATTAGACTGGACAGGAGCTGCATTAAATCGAGTAAACAGAGAGGAATTTTTCACTAAATTTAATGAAGGGGAAGCCGTCCAATATTTTTATGAGCCATTTTTGGAAGCATTTGATCCAATTTTGCGCAAAGAATTGGGAGTTTGGTACACTCCTCCAGAAATTATTAAATATATGGTCAATCGTGTCGATACTGTCTTAAAAGAGGAGTTAAAAATTCCTGATGGTTTAGCAAATGAAAATGTTTATATTCTTGATCCTTGTTGTGGTACAGGTGCATATTTAGTCGAAGTATTACAACATATTGCTAATACTTTAGAGGAAAATGGTGAAGGTGCATTAAGTCTTTGTCAAGTCAAAGAAGCCGCTAAAAATAGAGTATTTGGTTTTGAAATCTTGACCGCTCCTTATATTATTGCTCACCTACAATTAGGGTTAATTTTATCTGATTTAGGAGTCCCTTTACGGGAAGAAAATGAACGAGTCGGCGTATATTTAACCAATGCGTTAACAGGTTGGTTGCCACCGAATGAAGAAGCAAAAAGGAAAATTAAGCAGTTAGAGTTACAGTTTCCAGAGTTAAATAAGGAGCGGGAAGCCGCCGACGAAATTAAACAGGGAAAACCCATTTTAGTAATCCTAGGAAATCCGCCCTACAACGCTTATGCGGAAACTTCACCCACGGAAGAAGACGGTTTAGTGGAGGTTTATAAGCAAGGTTTAACCACAGATTGGGGAATAAAAAAATACAATTTAGATGATTTATATGTGAGGTTTTTTAGGTTAGCAGAAAGATGTATTTCTGAAAGTACGGGTAAAGGTATTGTTTGTTATATCTCTAATTTTTCCTATTTAAGTAGTCCATCTTTTGTTGTTATGAGACAATACTTAATTAATAATTTTGATCAAATGTGGATTGATTCTCTCAATGGTGATTTAAGACAAACAGGTTATTTAACTCCTGATGGTCAAAAAGACCCTAGTGTTTTTACTACTTTCTATAGTGCGGGAATTAAAGTTGGTACTGCGATTAATTTAATGGTCAAAAAAGAGTTAAAATCTGACCATAAAGAGATTTATTATCAGGATTTTTGGGGAGTAAATAAAAAGCAAAAATTGTTAGCAAGTTTAGCTAAAAATGACCTAAAAAGTAGTTATGAAATAATTAATCCCCAAGCAAATAATAAATATTTATTGAAACCATCTAAGGTAGCAACTTGTTATTTGGAATGGCTAAAATTAACAGATTTATCTGAAATATCTCCTTTAAATGGACCAATTGAAAGGAGAGGAAATAGTTTAATTGTTATGAAATCAGATCAAGCAAATTTAGAATTACTTTCTTCCTATTTTGATCCCAATAAAGATGATTTAGAAATATCTGTAATTAATCCTCGTTGGTTGAAAAGTTCGGGTGAATTTAAAGCCGAGAAAACGCGACGTAATTTATTATCAAATAAGGTTAAATATGATGTCAATAAGATTAAACTTTATCCATTTAAACCTTTTGATTTACGTTTAGCTTATTTAGATGCTGAAATTCAACCATTGTTTTCTAGGCCTAGTCCGGAATTATTACAATTAGCTAAAATTCCTCATAATTGTTTTTTAATTTCTCGTGATACGGCCGATAAATATTCGGAAGGTCCACCGTTTTATTGGTCAAATTTAGTTTGCGATTATGATTCAATGTCCGGTCACGCGAGACATTTTCCCATTTTAATTACTCACAAAATCCCTAAAAAATCGCAGAAAAACCATCAAGAATTATTTAACACTGAGGAATTTTCTAACACAGAAATAAGGGCAAATTTATCAGCAAAAGCGCGACAATATTTAACAAAAATTGGACTCAAAAACCCGGATGAAAATGCAGAAACTGCGTGCCTAATTTGGTATCATGCTTTAGCTGTTGGTTATTCTCCCGACTATTTAACGGAAAATGCTGATGGTATTCGTCAAGATTTTCCCCGCATCCCCCTACCAAATAGCCAAGAATTACTGGTAAATTCGGCTAAATTAGGACAAGAAATCGCTAATTTATTAAATTTAGAAAACAGTCAGGAACTGCCCATAAAACTGCCCAAATTCGGCCTTATTTCCCGTGTTAATGGTGGTCAATTAAACCCCGAAAATGGCGAATTAGCTATTACTGTCGGTTGGGGTCATGGTGGTAAGAATAATGTGACAATGCCGGGTAAAGGTAAATTAATCGATCGCCATTATACGGACAAGGAATTAGAGGCGATCGCCCAAAGTAGTGGCGAATTAAAATTAAGTGAAGAGGACATCTTAGCACAATTAGGTAAGACAACCTGTGACATTTATCTGAATGAAGTTGCCTACTGGAGTAATGTGCCAATTAATGTATGGAATTATACCATTGGTGGTTATCAAGTAATAAAAAAATGGCTGAGTTATCGGGAGGAAAAACTATTAGGAAGACCGTTACAAATTGAGGAGGTTAAAGAGGTTTATAACATAATAAAACGCATTTGTACTATTATTTTATTACAACATCAATTAAATAGTAATTACCAACTTATTAAAGATAATAATCAGTAGACAGATGCTCTTCCACCTGAGAACTAAAATCCTGAAAAAATCATTTTAACAATAAAAAATAGACTTAAACAACTTTTTTATTGTTAAAATCTCAGGAATTTTCTAAATATAAATTTTTGTAACAATTCGCAAAAAAATGTTACAGTTAATTCAGTTATTTGGGTGGTAAAACTCTTGTCTGGCAAGCTTTATAAGCCATTTAACCTTAATTATGTTCTTCTGAAAATCTTAAATATATCTTAATTAAAATCACTGATATTTTAGGGTATTATCTTTTTAAGAAGGAAAATTACTTGAGATTTTCTCATTCGCAAAATATTAATAAATTAGTTTGTAAATGAATACAAATTATTAAGAAAATCTAAAAAAGGAGTCAATGCCGTGGCAGTAAAATATATTAGAGTTAACGGTAAAATGATCAGCGCAAGAGCAGGGGAAACCATCCTTGATGCTGCTAAAGATGCCAATATTCACATTCCCCGTTTGTGCCATCTGGAGGGAGTTTCAGACGTTGCAGCTTGTCGTTTGTGCCTAGTCGAATTGGAAACCGACAGAGGCAGTCGCCTTGTGCCGGCTTGTGCAACACCCGTGGAAGAAGGCATGACGGTAAATACTCACAATGAAAAAATCAATGAGTATCGCCGCATGATTATTGAATTATTATTCGCAGAAGGTAATCATGTGTGTGCAGTTTGTGTAGTCAACGGTAACTGCGAACTGCAAGACCTAGCAATTGAAGTGGGTATGGACCATTCTCGGTTTGAGTATCGTTTCCCCGTTCGAGAAGTAGATTTAACCCACCAAATCTTTGGCAAAGATCAAGGTCGTTGCATTTTTTGTACAAGATGCGTGCGAGTTTGTGACGAAATCGAGGGAGCTCATGTCTGGGATGTGGCTGGAAGAGGGCATAATTTACAGATTGTTTCCGGTTTAAAACAACCTTGGGGTAATGTGGATGCTTGTACCAAGTGCGGAAAATGTGTGGAATCTTGCCCCACTGGTTCATTATTCTTCAAAGGTTCGGCCGTCAGTGAAATGCAACGAGATAGTGGTAAGTTAGAATTTTTGGTTCAAGCTAGGGATAAACATGAATGGACAAGGTAATAGGTTTTTAGGTAATGGGTTTTTAAGTAATAGGTAATAGGTAATAGGTAATAGGTTTTTAAGTAATAGGTAATAGGTAATAGGTAATAGGTAATAGGTAATAGGTAATAGGTAATAGGTAATAGGTTTTTAGGTAATAAGTAATAACTGATAAGCATAACTATCAACTATCAACTATCAACTATCAACTATCAACTATCAACTATCAACTATCAACTATCAACTATCAACTATCAACTATCAACTATCAACTATCAACAAAAAATTAAGGTGTTTTATTATGAGCAAAATTAGATTGGCTACGGTTTGGTTGGCGGGGTGTTCTGGTTGTCATATGTCGTTTTTAGATTTAGATGAATGGCTGTTTGATTTAGCCACATTTGTCGATGTCGTCCACAGTCCCATCGCCGATGTTAAAGAATATCCAGACAACGTGGATGTGTGCTTAATTGAAGGGGCGATCGCCAATGAGGAAAACCTCGAAATAGCCTTAAATGTAAGGAAAAAAACCAAATTTGTCATTTCTTTCGGGGATTGTGCCATAACCGCCAACGTTCCCGCCATGCGCAATATGTTGGGGAAAGCGGATTCGGTGTTAAAACGAGCTTATTTGGAGTTAGGTGAAGTAAATCCCCAATTGCCCTACGAACCTGGTATCGTACCAGTGTTATTAGATCGAGTTACCCCTCTCCACGAAGTGATCGATATTGATATGTACATCCCCGGATGTCCGCCATCTGCCCAAAGGATCAAAGAGGCGATCGCCCCTTTGGTACAAGGGGAAAAACCGGTGATGGAAGGCAGAGAAATGATTAAATTTGGTTAAAAAACGATGAAAGCAGCCGAGATAATGACCAAAAACGTAGTTATGATCAGGGGTTCAGCCCCCGTGGCGACAGCGATCAAAATTATGAAGGAACAAAAACTCAGTACCCTGATTGTGGAACGTCGCCACTCCGAAGACCCTTACGGAATCCTCACCGATGGCGACATTATCAATAAAGTCCTCGCTTTTGGGCAAAACCCCAAAGAAGTCAGGGTTTATGAAATAATGACCAAGCCCTGTATCACGATTAATCCCGACTTGGGTGTGGAATATGTGGCCAGATTGTTTGCCAACACCGATATTCGTAGCGCTCCCGTGATTAACAAAGAATTACTCGGCATTATTTCGGCTCGAGATCTGCTAGAAAAAAGTGATTTTGAACAGATAGACAAAACCAGTTTATTTGAAGCAGAAATCGAAAAAGCTGTCGCCCATGCCATCAAATTGTGTCAAGAACAGGGTTTCACCGAGGAATGTCGTTTAGCTTGGCAAGCTGTAGAAGACTTGCAGGTTGAGATAGCACACCAACAAGGGGAAAAACTGGAAAAAACAGCCCTTGAAGAATACTGCGAAGACAATCCCGAAGCAACGGATGCGTTGATGTTAGAAAACTGGTGCAGCGGTTAGGGAAGTAAAAAGTAAGAAGTAATAAGTTATTTATAGCATTTTCATTTGACATTTTACCTCTCTTTTCCCCCTCTCCCTTTGGGATGAGGGGGGAAGGGGGGTGAGGGGCCAGATAACATTTAATCGGAAAGTGCTATATTACCATTACTAATGAACTAAAAACAGTCGATTTCCTATTATTAATAAAAAAGGAGAATGAAGTAAAAATGAGTGAAAATAAAGGAAAAACCATAGTAATCGACCCTGTAACGCGTATTGAGGGTCACGCAAAAATATCGATCTTTTTAGATGAAAATAACGAAGTATCCGACGCCCGTTTTCATGTAGTTGAATTTCGTGGTTTTGAAAAATTCTGCGAAGGTCGCCCCATGTATGAAATGGCCGGCATTACCAGCCGTATTTGTGGAATTTGCCCTGTTAGTCACTTGTTGGCATCAGCAAAAACAGGCGATAAAATCCTCGCAGTGCAACCCCCACCGGTGGCCGTAAAATTGCGCCGGATGATGAATTTGGCGCAAATTACCCAATCCCACGCGCTCTCATTTTTCCACTTGAGTAGTCCAGATTGGTTGTTGGGTTGGGACAGCGATCCCGCTACCCGTAACGTTTTCGGGTTAATGGCCGCAGACCCAGATTTGGCTAGAACTGGTATTAGATTAAGACAATTTGGCCAACAAATTCTTGAAGTTTTGGGCGCTCGCAAAATTCACTCCGCTTGGGCTGTGCCCGGTGGAGTTCGCTCTCCTTTAACCATCGAAGGCCGAGATTGGATTAAATCCCGCCTTCCTGAGTCAAAAGAAGCCATTAATCTTGCTTTGAAGCTGTTTAAGGGGCTTTTACTTAAGCTTTCTCGGGAAATCGAAACTTTTGGCCAGTTTCCCTCTTTATTTATGGGCTTGGTTGGCGAAAATGGCGAATGGGAACATTATGACGGCCACATTCGCTTTGTTGATAGCAATGGCAAAATAATTGCAGATAACCTCAAAGAAGACAATTACCGCGACTATATTGGCGAAGCAGTCGAGCCATGGACTTACCTGAAATTCCCTTATTATAAGCCTTTGGGCTATCCTGATGGTATCTATCGCGTCGGTCCCTTGGCACGACTGAATATTTGTTCTAGTATGGGCTCACCCGCAGCAGATCGGGAATTGCGTGAATTTCGCTATTTGGCCGGTGGTGTGGCGACTTCTTCTTTCTTTTATCATTATGCCCGGTTGATTGAAATTCTGGCGGCGATCGAACATATTGAAGCCATGATTGATGAACCAGAGCTAATTACCGGCGAAACTCGCGCCATTGCTGGAATTAACCAATTAGAAGGCATTGGCGTTAGTGAAGCTCCTCGCGGCACTTTGTTCCATCATTACCAGGTTGATAAGGACGGTTTGATTAAAAAGGTTAATTTAATCGTGGCAACGGGTAACAATAATTTGGCCATGAATAAGACTGTGGCGCAAATCGCCAAATCTTATATTAAAGGGCCAGAAATTCCCGAAGGCCTTTTAAATCGGGTGGAAGCTGGTATTCGGTGTTATGACCCTTGCTTAAGTTGTTCAACCCATGCAGCCGGTCAAATGCCCTTGCAACTTCAACTTTTTGCCCCCGATGGCACTTTGCTTGACGAAAAACGCCGTTAAAAAGTAGGGTGCGTCAAAGCGATTAATTGCTGATTCTAACTTAATCTTGGCTATTTGACGCACCTAACCATAACTTTTTTGAAGCGAGCGCAGATTGCTCGCACTCTTCAACTTTTTATGAAAACGACCCTAATTATTGGTTACGGAAACACATTGCGCAGTGATGATGGCGTAGGCCAAAAAGTCGCTGAAATTGTTGCTGGTTGGGAACTTCAGGGAGTGCGATCGCTCCCTGTTCATCAACTTACTCCCGAATTAGCTGACGATATGGCTCAATTTGACACCGTGATCTTTATTGATGCAGCTTCTCCCCCCTTATCAAGGGAGGTTGGAGGGGATCAAATTATGATTAAAACCCTAGAAAATGACCCCACAAAAAACAGTTTAGGTCATACAAGTTCCCCTGAATTTCTGTTATATTTAACCGAAAAATTATATGAGAAAAAACCGACAAGTTACTGGATTTTAATACCCGCAATTAACTTTGAATTTGGCGAGAATTTTTCAGAAATTACTGAAAATGGGCAAGAAAAAGCCCTTGAAAAAATTAAGGAAATGATTTTAACGTTATAAAGTAGGCAAATTTGACAAAATTTTAGCGAAATTAAAAAGTTAATGAAAAAATGACCATTTGACAAAAATAAGTAAATTATGCACGAACTAAGTATTATTGAAAATACCCTAGAAATTGCCCTTGAAAATGCTAAAAATGCTGGGAAAATACACTGGTTAAAAATGAGAATTGGCGAAATTTCTGGAGTAGTTCCCGAAGCGTTACATTTTGCCTTTGATGTAGTTACCAAAGATACCATTGCAGAAGGTGCTACACTAGAAATTGAAACTGTACCAGTTAATTGTTATTGTCAAAAATGTGAGTTAGAATTTAAACCATTAGACTTGTGTTATGAATGTCCAAATTGTGGTAATTTACACACCAAAATTATTACAGGAAAAGAAATCGAATTAACATCATTGGAGGTATCTTAATTATGTGTGGAAATTGCGGTTGTAGCGAAGTAAATGAGGTTAAATTTCATACCCATGAACATCATGACCATGAACATCCTCACAATCAAGACCATGATCATCACCATCAAAAAATAGAAATTGGACAATCCATTTTAGCTAAAAATGATCGTTTAGCAGAGAGAAATAGGGGCTTTTTCTTAGCACATAATCTGCTAGTTGTCAATGTTTTATCTTCGCCGGGTTCAGGAAAAACAACCTTTTTACAACGGACAATTACTGACCGGCAAAATGAGTTAAAATGTGGCGTAATTGTCGGGGATTTAGAAACAGATAATGACGCTCAAAGACTTAGAATTAATGACACCCAAGCAATCCAAATTACCACAGGAACAGTCTGTCATTTAGAAGCAGAAATGGTCTTAAAAGCAGCTCAAAAACTTAATTTAAAAGACATTAATTTATTAATTATTGAAAATGTCGGTAATTTAGTTTGTCCCGCAGCTTATGATTTGGGTGAGAATTTTCGGGTAGTATTACTATCAGTAACTGAAGGAGAAGATAAACCTTTGAAATATCCGACTATGTTTAAATCTGCGGATGTAGTTATTGTTAATAAAATGGACATTGCCGAAGCAGTCGAATTTGATCGGGACAAAGCATTACTTAATATTAAAAAAGTAGCACCCCAAGCGACAATTTTTGAAGTTTCGGCCCGCAAAGGTTTAGGAATGGAAAATTGGTATAATTATCTTAATGTTCGTAGTCGCAATTTATTACTTACTTAGTTTTTTAGAGAAAAAATAATTTAAACTGGATATAAAAAAATGATTCAACAACTAGAAAAAGCCTTAACTAAATTATCAGAATTACCAGAATCTGAACAAGAGTGCATCGCAGCTTTGATTTTAGCAGAAATAGAAGACGAAATTCAGTGGGATGAACAATTTAGCGGGTCACAAGATCAACTAGCAAACTTGGCGGATGAAGCATTAGCCGAATTTAAACTAGGAAAAACTCAACCCCTCAAATTCTAATGACATCAGAAACGACTCCTAAATTTTGGAAATATTACGATAAATTACCTCAATCTATTCAAGAAGTAGCGAAAAAAGCTTACCAAATTTGCCAAAAAGACCCCTATAATCCTAGTTTAAAATTTAAACAAATTCACTCAATAAAACCCATTTATTCTGTTAGAATTGGTTTAAATTATAGAGCAGTTGGTATTAAAGATGGTGACACTGTAATTTGGTTTTGGATTGGTTCTAATAGTGAATCTGATGAAGTAATCGCTCAATTTTAAATGTTTTTATTCAATTTTTAGACTACCAAGATATTAGCGCGCTTTTCGCAATTACAAACATTTAATTAAAGAGGTATTTATGAACAATAATGAATTTAAAGAAACCATAGAGACAGAATCTGAAGAAAATAAATATTGGTCAAGAATTGCGATGGAACAATTTTTTTCTGAGGAAGATGATAGTGATTCTATTTTTGATTATAGTGATTCCAATTAAGATTAAAACAGTTGAAAAATAGGTTCGTAGTTGCGCTTTAGCGCTTCTTAGGACTAAAGTCCAACAACAAACTAAAAACTTTTGTTTAATTTTTATTTGGAATTACTATAAAAATAATAGTACCGAGGCTTTGCTTTGGTACTATTATTTTTATAACAACTACCAATACATAAGGCGGACTGGATATTGGTAATTAGCTGTCCTTTAATCTTTGCGTTGAATGACCCTTTTTACCAGAAATTACCAGTAAAAGCGGTATCTAGTTAAAACAGTTAACGGTCCTAATATAAACGACTGAGTACATATTCAGTTAACTCCCTTAAGGCGATCGCCGAAGCTGACTCTTTCACGCAAGTTAAACTTTCCGCCGCTAATTTAGAATGTGTTAAAGCTAAACTACGAGAGCGTTCAATGGCGTTACCTTCACGTACAATTGTTAAAGCCTCCTCGATGTCTCCTTCCTGATTAAATTCCCTTTCAATTAATTTAATTAAATAGGGGTTTTCTTCCATGGCATATAAAACAGGTATGGTTAAATTGCCACTAATTAAATCCGAACCAGCAGGTTTACCTAAAACTTCAGTGGAAGCGGTAAAATCTAAAATATCATCGACTATTTGGAAAGCCAAACCGAGGTTTTTGCCATAATTATAGAGATGTTCTGCCAATTCAGAGGATTCATTACTTAAAATAGCGGCCGATTTTGCACTATTAGCAATTAAAGACGCTGTTTTGTAATAACTTTTTTCTAAATAAGCAGATTGAGACAAACTGGTATCAAAACGATTAATTCCTTGGAGAATTTCACCTTCGGCAAAGTCACGAATAACTTCAGAAAGTAATTTAACCACCTGTAAATTATCCAAATTTGCCAAATACCAAGAAGATTGTGCAAACAGAAAATCGCCAGCTAAAACCGCAATTCGGTTCCCAAAAATATTGTTAACCGTAGGTACTTGGCGACGTAGTTCAGCTTCATCCACCACATCATCATGGACTAAACTCGCAGTATGAATCATCTCCGTAATTTCCGCCAAACGACGGTGACGGGGAGTAATATCTTGATCGGTCATGGTTGCACGAGCCACCAATAAAACGATCGCCGGTCGGATGCGTTTGCCACCAGCGCCGAACAAATGTTCAGCAGCTGCTCCTAAAATGGGATGACGAGCACTAATTAAATTTTTCAGATTATCCGTCAGTTGCTTGAGGTCAGCATCTACGGGGGCAAAAAGTGATTTTACTGGGATCATTGGTTAGCCAAATTAGGCGAGATATTTACAAAAATTTACATATCTTTATCTTTATTTTAAGCTAACCTTTCCGCAGATCTAAATCTTGTTTTGATTTTTTCCCAAAAAAACGCTAAAAACCCATACCCTGACTGAAAAAAAATCGCAAAAAATTTCTTAGGCAAAGTGCTGTTTATGTTATTCTTAAAATTAGGGATTTAATATTTGACCTTACTCGGAAACTGATCAGCAAAGCTTGAGGTTTCGGACTTCCTGTCTTGTCTGGTTGTGATGACTCTGGTTAGTTTGCTGTGACGGTCAAAAATATTGTCGAGGTAATTGAGCAATTACTTTGATAAGTGTTGTTATAGTCAGACAAATCAGTTTCATGATCTCATCATTTAAAGGGTAGTGGTTAAGAAAAATCAAGAAAATTCAATATCGGCTAAAAATGAAACGTAAGTTTTTTTGAATAGCTGACAAGTTAGTGATTTGTTTTGTTGACAAAATTCTGGCTGTGTTTTTCTGTCTATAAAAACACAAATTAGTATTTGTAGTTAACCTTTTTAGTTCTCTATTCACCCTACCATAAAGGATATCTTATCGTGATGATTATCTTTTTAGCCGCTGTTTATTTACTCGCAATTTATCTACTATTAATTTTTGTTCCTAAACTAATTAAGTTTACTTCTCCTTCTCGATCAGGATTATCAAGATTTAGCGGTTTACAAGATTAAATTAACCAGAATGACAAAATTATTAGATCAATAATCTTGTCATTCCCAAAATTATTATAATTCTGCTCTAAGTTTGCTAGTTAATTCGTATTTAATTCGATTTAAAATCGATTTTTCATCTAAACTAGCAATAATTTTTTTTACCACTAATTTGGGACTTTCTTCCCCCCAAGATGCACCATTTGCTAAGTAACTTTTAGTAATTTCACCAATTATAAAACTGGAAACTCCTGCTATTGATCCTTGCGTAATGGCGATCGCCAAATAGGGAGCTAAGGATAATCCTCCTGTTAGGGGAGTGGTCATTCCCAAGATACTTTTAATCCCACTTAATCCGAGGGTTGCTAACAATTCACTGGCGCTAATTCCGCCCATACTAAGGGCAATTTGTTTTAATAAGTTGACGGCTCCTTGATTCGTAATTGGCAGGTTATAAAGACGAGATAATGTTACAATCATGGATACGTCAATAATAGCTCCTGAAAATATATCCATTACGGTGACAGGGTTTAAGGCAATTGCAACTGCTTTTGTCATGACACTTTTTTGAATCAGTTTATCTGCTAATTTTGCCCTAATTTTAAGTTTACGTTTAATTATTTCTTCGTTAATATTATCAGCAAATAACATACTATTTAAGGCTAACAAAGCTTTACCTTCTCTCTCTAATATTTCCAATATTTTTAATTTTAAATTAGTGATTTCTGCTTGACTTTTTTCGTATTTTATGCTAATTTTACCATTAACTTCTTTATGGGCTTGTTTTTTCAAGGGTGCGGCAGCCACCATGATAATTTCATCTGGTGAAATTAATTCTTTTACTCGTTCGTTGGTAATTTTATCATAGATTAATTGGCGATCGGTTTCGGGATATTGATCAATTTTATTGAAAACTAAGATCATCGGTTTGCCAAATTCCCGTAACTGGGAAAGGGCCTCAAATTCTACTTTGGTAATATCACCGGAAATAACAAACAAGATTAAGTCAGATTGTTGGGCAATTTGTTGGGCCATAATTGCCCTGGTTTCGCCATCAATTTCGTCGATTCCGGGGGTATCAATTAACTCAATTTTACCCTGATTAAAGATGGGTAAACTTACTTTAAAAAAGGAGGCTTCTTGTCGGCCAATATTTTCCTGATTAAGGGTCCAGTTCGCTGTTTCAATGGTACGAGTAACTCCATGTAATGGTCCGGTTAAAAATACATTATCCCCCAAAAGTGCGTTTAAAACTGACGATTTTCCTCGGCCTACCATCCCAAATGCGGCAATAGAAATAACGGATTGTTCTAATTTATCTAACATTCCCGTTAAACGTTCTATTTCTGTTTCTAATCCCTTTTGTTCTTCGGCTGTTAAATCTAAATTACTTATTAAATTTCTCAATAATTTTTGAGATTGTTTATAATTAATTTCTGTTTGAATATCCTTGAAAGTTAGGATAACTTGATCTAATTCATCTCTAACATTTGCCATACAATCTGCTATTTTAATTATTTAATGAAACTATCCTATAAATCATTTTATGAAAAATTTACCCGAAACGACGGCTTATCTTAGTATTACTCAACAATCTTGGCAGCACGGGAAAATTGCCGGAGAAGTTAGAGCTTCAACTTATGAATGGTGTTTTGAGTGGCGTTTTCGTCAGGGAAAGTTGTTAGTTAAACCGAGTTTGGGGCGATCTTTAATAGTTGAACCTTTAACCCGTTTTCTGGAGCGTTCTGATTACCAACTTGAACCCGGTGGCAATTATGAGTTTACGGTTAGATCTGATTTTTAATAATTGACAATTAACAACTATCAACTGTCAACTGTCAACTATCAACTGTCAACTATCAACTGTCAACTATCAACTGTCAACTATCAACTGTCAACTATCAACTGTCAACTATCAACTGTCAACTATCAACTGTCAACTGTCAACTATCAACTGTCAACTATCAACTGTCAGTAGTGATGGTACAGCCAAGTTTACTTTTTCTACTTTTGGGGGATAACCTAACCAACGTTGAGAAATTCGAGCGAATTGATCGGGCATTCCACTTACGCAAAAACGAGTTGCTACGGGATTAGTATGATTTTTTAACCCCATTAATTCCAGTTCTTGTTCCGTTGATTGAACTAGCGATTTAGCCGGATCAATCAAATTTACCCCAGAAGGGAGAATTTCTTTAATGATGGGCTCTAAATGGGGGTAATGGGTACAACCATAAATGAGGGTGTCAATTTGATTTTCTATGAGGGGGGAAAGATACTCAGTGACTACTTTTCTGGTATGAGGATCATAAATACGATTTTGCTCAATTAAAGGCACAAATTCGGGACATCCGATTTGCCAAACTTGGGCTGATGGTTCAATTTCGGCGATCGCATTGAGGTAAGCGTTACTTTTAGCGGTTGCTGGGGTGGAAATTACGCCAATACGACGGCCTTTCTGCGCTGCGGCTTTAGCGCCGGGAAAAATCAAGCCTAAGATGGGTAGATTAAATTCTGATCTTACTATATCTAAGGTCAAAGCGGAGCTTGTATTACAAGCCATTAAAACCATTTTGACGTTTTGCTGTTCCAGCCAAACCATGATTTCGCGGACAAATTGCAGTATTTCTTCAGGTGAGCGAGTACCGTAGGGAAGTCGGGCGGTGTCGGCGAAATACACAATTGATTCATTTGGTAGTTGTCGATAAAGTTGTTTAAGAACAGTTACACCACCCACACCACTATCAAAAATGCCAATCGGACGATTAGAAGATGCACTCATAAAAGGCAATGATAATAAATAATAAATTTTATCTAGTTTATAGCTTAGTTGAGAGCATAACTGTTTTTTTCTGAAAAAACTAGGGTGAATTTTGATTATACATCTTAAGATTATCAATTTTATAATTATTTTTTATCAGAGGATTAAAAATCCGATTTCTTCTCCTCAGTAAAATTTGACAAGTCACCGGCAAAATTTGAGTTTTAAACAGCAAAAATAAGGCTAATTTTTAACCTAATTAATGTATAATTGAAAAGTTTTTTATTAATCATTAAACTAGCTAATTTTATGGAACAATTAACCTTATTTGACTCGAATATTTATCCCAAAAGTAAATTAAATAACTTAATAATGAATCAGGAGGAGTTGATTCAGTGGAAGTTGAAAATTAGTAATTATCAAGAATTTTATCGGAGAAATAAATCAAAACAAGAAACTTTGTTTAATTTACCTCAAACTACTTGGTATAATTCTGATGATATTGACCCATTTATTTTAAAAACTTTTCCGGCGGATTTTTATCAATATCCAGAATTATCTGATCCGAATAATAATGGTTATTTATATTTTATTTTAGATAAATATTTGCCTTTAATTTTATACATTGGTGAAACAAAATTAACTGCAAAAAAAAGGTGGTTAGGTGTCCATGATTGTAAAT
Organism: Synechococcales cyanobacterium S06; assembly: GCA_011391125.1. GTDB lineage: Bacteria > Cyanobacteriota > Cyanobacteriia > Cyanobacteriales > JAABRE01 > JAABRE01. The sequence continues at coordinate 31,765 of JAABRE010000025.1, read as the reverse complement.
CCTATTTAATGAAATATATCGGATTAAATCGACAATATAAATTACCAGTGCATCAATGTGCAGTTTTTTTCTATGATTTACCACCAGAAAAAAAATTATTAAGACAATGGGAAACCGACTTAATTTATAAATGGAAACCACCATTTAATAAGGAATCTTGGCAATATTGGGGACAACCATTTACTAAGTAATTTGACTCTCCCATACTTACGGAAATAAGTACGGAAGAGTAGTTTGATCCACTCTACAAGATATTATATTTCCGAGGAAAAATCGGTAATTTTATGATAAATATAAGGTCCCAGTAAAGCTCCCCAAATTGCTTTACCGGTGTCTTTATCTATCCCTTTATCAAAGGTAAATAACTCTTTTTCGTTCACTTCAAACCCTAATTTAACCTGATATTCCTGATTTTCATAACTAAAACTACAAGGTTTTTCGCTAGTCGGTAAAGCCTTAAAATGAGACCCAGATTCCCTATTTTCTAGCTCTACTTTTAAGGTACAAGTTGGTAAAAATTCGAGCTGATCAAGGGTAATTCTTGTTAAAATTTCGGGATTACTTCCCCCTCCTTTAACATAGTTAATCTCCTTAAATTTATAGTGTTCCACTTCTAAATTGTTCGGCTCGTTTTCCCTATATTTTAATCTTAAAAGTCGTTGTCGATAAGGCAGATTTATGTTAATTATATTTGCTTGTTCCGCAAATAAACTAATACTTTGATCCGCAAAAATATGAACTGGCCTTAACCATAACCTTAAATTAACAAACCAAGCAGGTTGGCTTAAAGCTTGGTCGTTGTTGGTAAATTCACCTGCTAAGTATTGCGCTAGAGTTTTAAGTTGATTCATTTTTTTCTTGGCAAACTGGTCCTATAGAGAGAAAATAGGATTATGTCCTCGTAATATTTTGTAATAATTCTGTGTTAAATACCACTCGTACCGTCTCAGATACCAAAAGAGATTTTTACTCCCAACATACACGGCCGATTAATTCGATTTATCGTCGTGTTGTCGAAGAATTAATGGTGGAAATGCACCTACTTTCGGTGAATGTTGACTTTAATTATGATCCTATTTATGCTTTGGGAGTAGTCACCTCTTTTGACCGTTTTATGCAAGGTTATCAACCTGAAAAGGATAAGGTGTCTATTTTTAATGCTCTTTGTCACTCCATTGGTGGTAACGCACAAACTTATCGTCAGGATGCTGAAAATTGTCTCAATGCTGCTCGCTCTTGTTCTGGTGAAAAAGTCATTCAATACTTAAGTGATCCTTCGGGAGCGGGTGCTGAATTTTTACCCGATATATTGCCGGCGATCGCCTCCAATCCCAAATTCAAATATAGTCGTCTTTTTGCCATCGGTTTATATACTCTATTAGAAACGGCGGATTTTGAAATTTTTGAAAACCAAGAAAAACGAAATCAAATTTTTCAACAAATTTCCCAAGGATTTAGTCTTCTTGAAGGTAAAATCCAAAAGGATTTAGACCTTTACCGTAGTAACCTCGAAAAAATGACGCAAATCTTGAAAGTCCTCGAAGATGCGATCGCCGCAGATCGTAAACAACGGGAAAAACGGGCTTTACAAGAAAATCAAGAACAAAGCTAATTTTCGCCAATTTATATTTTACTCAGGGTAATGAAGGAATTACCCTTTTTTTTAATTGATTATTTACAATGTATACAAATTTCTTATCTAAAAACAAGTTCTCATAATAAATAATAATGTAGCTAGGTGCTGTTGTAATAATCCTTGTTATTAAAAAGTAGGTTAATTCATTATTTTCACTTAAATTAATCTCAGAGATAAACATAAAAAGTCCGTATTTTTTCTGATTAAAAAGCATCAAAACCAAGAAAAAACTAAATAATTTAATCAGACGTAAGTAATTAAATATCCGTATATTTAGCATATGTAAAGAATCAGTAAAGTTTGTGATAGTTATCACATTTTTTTGTGTTTTAGTATTTAATAGAATTAGCAAGCATTTAGGATAACAGTATGTTTCAACAAGAGCTCGAAAAAAAATCAAATGAAACTAACGCTAAAAAAAGAACCTTTGAGGAAATATGGGAAGAAGATATCGATACTCTTTTCCTTGAATATAATTTAGTGTCAAATGTAGAGGAAGAAGATGAATCTTTTACAGACGAAGCTTGGATGATTTTTTAATAACTGTTTAAGATTTTATCGATAGTAAAATATATTCTTAATCATTTAGTGAGTAAAAAATTAGACCTCAAAAGGGGAAAACTGATAGTTAATGAACATTTAACTATCAGTTTTTAATCAGAAAATCTTAAATAACAAAATCACAAAAAATCGAATTTATTATATAATAAAATCTAATAAACAATAACGACCAAAAATAAAAACATGGCCAAAATAAGCTCAGAAATAATTTGCGTTGGTACTGAATTATTATTAGGAGATATTGTTAATACTAATGCTAATTATTTAGCTTTGGAATTAGCAAGTTTAGGTATTCCCCATTATTATCAAACCGTGGTGGGTGATAATATTGAACGTTTAAAAGAAGTTATTGACATCGCAATTAAACGGTCCTCAATTTTGATTTTTACTGGTGGTTTAGGACCAACACCTGATGATTTAACCACGGAAACCATCGCCGAATTTTTTAACACTCCTCTAGTGGAACAACCAGACATTATCGCCGACATTGAAGCCAAATTTGCCAGTCGAGGCCGAGTTATGACGGCTAGTAATCGCAAACAAGCACTAATTCCCCAAGGTGCGGAAATTTTGTGGAATTCCACTGGAACAGCCCCCGGGATCATTTGGCAACCTCGGCCAAATTTAACGATTTTGACTTTCCCCGGAGTGCCTTCGGAAATGCACAGAATGTGGCGAGAAACTGCCGTTCCTTACCTTGAAAACCAAGGCTGGGGCAAATCGATCATTTATAGCCAAATGCTGCGCTTTCGTGGCATTGGCGAATCGGACTTGGCCGAAAAGGTTAATCATTTGTTTGCTTTGACTAATCCCACTGTTGCCCCCTACGCTTCCCTAGGTGAGGTTAGATTGCGCATTTCGGCCAAGGCGGCTACGGAACAGGAGGCGATCGCCCTAATCAACCCCGTAGCAAAGGAAATTAAAGAAATCGCTGGTTTAGACTACTTTGGTAGTGATGAGCAAACCCTCGCGTCCGTAGTTGGAGAATTACTAAAAAATAACGGCGAAACCCTTGCTGTCGCAGAATCCTGCACCGGAGGAGGCTTAGGTGCGATGTTAACGGAAGTACCAGGAAGTTCAGCTTATTTTCTCGGAGGTGCGATCGCCTACTCAAATCAAGTAAAAATGTCCCTTTTAGGGGTAAAACAAGCTAGTTTAGAAGAATTTGGCGCAGTTAGCGACACGGTAGCACAAGAAATGGCATTCGGAGTGAAGCAAAAATTGGGCAGTGATTGGGGAATTAGTATAACAGGTCTGGCGGGTCCTGACGGAGGTACTGATTTAAAACCCATTGGTCTCGTTTATCTGGGTTTAGCAACACCTGAAGGCCACGTTAGCAGTTATAAATATTATCTCGGTAAAGAGCGCAATCGCTCACAAATACAGCATTTAAGCGCTTGTAATGCCCTTGACCTACTGCGGCGAAAATTAAATAAAACTAAAATATAACAGAAATAGGTAACTCTGATAAAAATTTGTGTTAATCTTAATATAAGTAAACAAACTTAAATTTTTCGTCAGACGGAACGCTAGAAACTATCTAGTTATTATTTTTGACAATTGTACAGAAGCTCAAAATTTTAGCAGGAGCGGTCTAATAAATGAGTTATTTAGATAAAGTGTTGGAAAAAATCGGGGAATGGGCAGATAAAATTATTGAGACTCTTTTAGGTCCAGAAATTGAACCGGAAGCGGAATTAATTCCTATTCCTGTTGATGATCGCCATCACCGTCGCTATTAATTAATTTATACACTGTTTAACCAACGTGCGTCAGTTAAATATTCTAGTTCTCCATGGTCCCAATTTAAATCTTTTGGGACTGCGAGAACCACAAATTTATGGCTCTTTAACCCTTGATGACATTAATACTCTCCTCTCTGAGGAGGGTAAAATGTTGCATTCTGAGCTATTTTGTTTTCAATCTAATCACGAAGGAGCTTTGGTTGACACTATTCACCAAGCTTTAGGCAAGTATGACGGTATTTTAATTAATGCTGGAGCTTATACTCACACCAGTGTAGCTATTCGCGATGCTTTATCGGGTGTGAAAATTCCCACGGTTGAAGTACATTTAAGCAATATTTATCAGCGTGAGTCTTTTCGTCATCACTCATATATTGCACCGGTAGCCATTGGTCAAATTAGTGGTTTTGGTGCAGAAAGTTACCGTTTAGGATTATTAGCTTTGGTTCATTATCTCAGAAAATTAGAAGCAAAGTAATTAACAATTAATAATTAACAATTAACAATTAATAATTGTTAATTTGTTGTTTTGAGGGAACTTATCAAAAAAAAGGATCAATAGACTTCTTGCAGAAGTCAGGTAATAGGTAATAAGTAATAGGTAATAGGTAAAGAAATTGACGCTTATGAGAGGAAAATTGATTTTATTCTTAGTTTCGCAAGAGGTCTAATTAGTAATGACCGATTATCATAATTATTGGCTTGATAAAGAAATTGAATTATTAAAATTAAAAATTAAATTAGAAGAACAAAATAAGAATACCAGAGCTAATATATCAACATCTCAAGGTGATCTATCTACATCGGATGAAATTAGTCAAGAACTTAATAATTTTATTGGAATGGAAAACATTAAAAATGAAATTCAAAGTTTAACTAATTTTATCAAAATACAAAAATTGCGTCAAGAGCAAGGAATTGGTTCAATTTCAATTAATTTACATTCAGTTTTTTTGGGTTCACCGGGTACAGGAAAAACCACAATCGCTCGTATTATGGGGAAAATATATCATAAATTAGGTATTTTAAATAAAGGACATTTAGTAGAAATAGATCGAGCTGGAATGGTTGCTGGATATGTGGGACAGACTGCAATTAAAGTTAATAATATTGTGGAATCTGCTTTAGATGGTGTGCTTTTTATTGATGAAGCTTATACCTTATCTTCTAATAATTCTCCTAATGATTTTGGTAAAGAAGCGATTGATACTTTACTTAAAAGAATGGAAGATTATCGAAACAGATTGGTTGTAATTGTAGCGGGTTATGGAGATGAAATGACAAGCTTTATTGATGCTAACCCCGGCTTAAAATCAAGATTTAATCGTTATTTTAATTTTCAAGATTACCAAGCAAATGAATTATTAGCAATTTTTGAAAAATTATGTGTTGAACATCATTTTAGTTTAAACAATGATGTTCAACAGTTTTTATTGAATACATTTGAAAAGCTTTATTCCCAGAGGAATCAAAGTTTTGGTAATGGAAGATTAGTTAGAAATATTTTTGAAAAAACAATTGAAAAACAAGCTAATAGATTAATTAATAGTTCTCTTAATATTACTCCTGACCTACTGAGTCAAATAATGATTGAAGATATAGCTAATGAGTAATAAATAACCTGAGAAATTATCATTAATATTTACTTGTTCGGTTAGATTTATTAATTGTTTGTTGGAAGACATTGGCTTGAGGTGTTTGTTTTGGACGAAAACTGTCTCTTTGTTGGAATAAAACGAAAGCAGAAACTGCTATTAAAAAGTAACCAAATCCTTTTTGTAATTTATTTCCTGATACAAATTTAGATAAATAAGCACCAGAAATTATCCCTAAACTCGCTACAAAAGTAAAAGATAACATCAGTAACCAGTTTAATTCTACCTGGCCAAAATAACCTAAAAAACCGGCCAATGAGTTCATGGCAATAATAACCAAGGATGTCCCGATCGCTTCTTTAATTGGTGTTTGCCCCAATAAAACTAAAGCGGGAACAATGGCGAAACCTCCACCAACACCGACTAAACCCGTTAAAACACCAATGCCTAAACCTTCAGTAAGCATCCATAGCCAACAATATTTACAGACAGGTGGAATGTAAAGATCAAGTTCAGTTTCATCCTTGGTTTTGCCACTTTTTTTTATCATAAAAATGGCTGCTAAAAACATCATTACAGCAAATAATGTCATCTGAATTGCACCGGTAATGAAGGGAAGGGAGGCAATTTTTGCACCTAAAAAAGCTCCTAACATAGTTGCTGAACCAAACATGAAAGCTTTTTTCAGATTAATATTTCCCTGTTGACCATGGGGAATTAAACCGACTAGACTAACTACACCAACGATGACTAAAGTCATGGCGATCGCCGGTTTTGGTTCAATACCCATAACATAAACTAAAATAGGTACAGCTAAAACCGATCCTCCTCCGCCAATTAAACCTAAACTAAGGCCAATACAACCGGCTAAAATATGACCTATTATTTGAGTTAACATTTTTTTAGTTGATAGTTGATAGTTGATAGTTGATAGTTATTCCTTTTTAATTATCAATTATCCATTATTAATTATTGTTTACATTTTTTGATTGTAAGGAAGTTTGGCGAGCAAATTTGCCATCATACAATTGTTAGACACACCAGCAAAAAGTAAACCACTGCCCACAAAACCGCTTAAAAATAACCATTTAGGGGAAACAAAAGCACCTAATAATGTTCCTGTCAAGATTAAAGTTCCGGCGACAATTTGCACTTGACGCATGATGGAAATGGGAGCATTTTTGTTAACTTTAGTGGGTAATCCTTGCTGTTTCCAGTTATTTAAACCACCTTCTAAATGGGTAACTTCTTGAAAACCTGCTTGCAATAATTTTTGCGCAGCTTGACCGGAACGATTGCTTGATTGACAATAAAGAATAACGGGTTTAGCGCTATTTTGAGGAATTTTATCAGCAGTAAAAGTAGATAAAGGAACTAATTTTGCTCCCTCAATATGTTCCCCTGAATATTCAGAAGGTTCTCTTACATCTATCAAAATAACTTCATTTTGGTTCACTAATTCTTGCAAGGTTTGTGCATCAATTACATTCACTTTTTGGCTATTATTAACAGTAGTCATCTTATTTTCTCTCCTTATTTATGTAACCGAAATATTTTTAAAAATGAATTGTCATTTCAGTTATCAGTTATCAGTTATCAGTTATCAGTTATCAGTTTTCCTCCGTTTGAAGCCAGAGAAAACTTGATTAAACGATTTATGCTTCTTATTTTTTCCTCTTCAAGGAGGAGGAAACCACCAAGCTATATCCTTTTGTCAACTAGCAACTGTCAACTATCAACTGTCAACTGTCAACTATCAACTGTCAACTATCAACTGTCAACTATCAACTGTCAACTGTCAACTGTCAACTGTTTTCCACATTGTTGGTTGGCAGGAACAGCTTCCATGATTTTTTCTGGGTTCGGTAGGTTAAGATTTGCCATAAATTCAATAAAATTGGCTTTATCTCGGCCCACAAAACGAGGATTAAATTGTTTTTCCTCGCCAATGGTGGAGACTGTGTTTCCTCGGTAGTCATGGCATGGGTAAACTAAAGTTTCATCAGGTAAGGTGAACAATTTTTCGGTAACAGACTCGTACATTAATCCCGAATCGCCACCTTGAAAATCAGTTCTACCACAACCTCTGATGAATAACGCATCTCCGGTTAATAAATGGGTTTTGTTTACCAAAAAAGCGGCGTGACTGTCGGTGTGACCAAGAGTGGTAATGGTTTCGATGATAATATTGCCTATTTCAATTAAATCACCATCTTTGACAAATTGATCTGCGCAAGCTATGTTGGCATTATCGGGAACAACCCCTAAACAGCCGGTTTTTTCCCGTAATTTGCCAGTTCCGGTGATATGATCGGCGTGAATGTGGGTTTCCATGCAATAGCGTAGTTTTAATCCCAATTCCTCCATTAATTGTAAATCTCTTTCTACTTTTTCTAATACAGGATCTACTAAAACCGCTTCTTGGGTTTCCAGATCAGCGATTAAGTAGGTATAGGTACTGGTTTGAGCATCAAATAATTGACGAAATAACATGGTTTAATCTAATTTTTAGTTTTAATATTGCTATACTACCAAGTAGTAATATCAAAGTCAAGGAAAAAAATAATTTAGCTAATTATTCTTTATTTTAGCGGCTTAAACCTAAAATAGCTAACTCCTTAACGGGCTGGCTATTTAAACAAGACCAATGACAAGCGAATAAATCAGGGGTTTGTTTGCCAACACTGGCCAAGGCCGGTGCTGCTGGAAAAGGCCAAAGGCGATCGAACACAATTTTGTTGTCAAGGAAGGAAAACTGTAACAGGTAAACAGAGGAAGGAGCTTTGACACATTCCAGTAACTGATAGGCTAAATGGTAAAGTCCCTGACGTTGATAGTCGGGAATGTCAATGGGTTGAAGATAGGAGTTGGGAATTTCTGTTTCGCCAATCACTTCTCCATAAAGAGGTCCTTTGGCGGTTAAAACTATGGGTAACCATAAATGTCCTAACCCCGAATTACCCATACTGGTTTGATAACCCAACTTGACTTGGACTAATTGCCTTAGAGAGTCAAGATTTTGACAAGTTTGATAAATTTTTTGCTGGGGAAAATTCCAATATTCTGGTAATTGAATGGTCAAAGGACAGTAGATCGAGTCTTCAGATAAGCGGGCAATGACTCCTTTGGACCACAGGGAAGTTCCGGGCAAAACTTCCACAGACAGAGGTTGGGGAGCATGAATAGAAATGGCTTTTTTAAAAGCTTTGATCATTTTCTCAGTAACTGGTGAAGTAGAAATCATACCATCGCCGGTCACTTCAGCATTAATTATAATAACAACGTTAGACATTACCAAAAGTAGGAATTGAACTAGAACCTTTTTTGTTGACAAATTGGGGTAAACTTACCGGGGATTGACCACGGTTTCTAACCGCTAACCGATAACTCACACTTTGTAATTCAGCGTACAATTGCTTATTTTCCCTCTGCAAAATTTCAATTTTTTCTTTTACCGTAGTCATTTTAGCAGAAAATTTCTCGCGGTAAACTTTGGGTAAGTCTTCTAATAATTTACTCAAGGTTTGATTACGTTCTGTTAAACTGATAATCGTTTCTTGTAATTTAATAATTTCCTCTTGATATAAATTAGCTTGTTGTTCTTCTTTGAGGAAATTTTGAGTGGTTTTTTCTCTTTCAGGAGATGGTGAGGAGTCGGAAATCGCAGTTTCTGTTTGCAATTTTAGGTTAATTTTAACTAGATGAAATATCTCTTGGGATAGTTGTTCGATTAGTTGGTCTTTTAACTCTAGTTCCGCTAAAAGTCGCAAGTTTTCTCCCTGATTAAAATCGTTGTTTAGTTCACTTTCCATGTGCGTTTCCGTTTTTATGGTTAATTATTAGCCTTGGTTTTTAAAAAGTAAATCCACTAATAGCTTTGATTTTAACGATTTTTTATTACTTACATTTGGTGCGATTTTCTTAATTAACGCTTTTGAGATATTATACTATAGCATTTTATGATTAAGTGTTATATACTCCCTCACCCCCCTACCCCCCCTCATCCCAAAGGGAGAGGGGGAAAAAGAGGCAAAATATCAACTAAAAATGCTATATTAGTAATTAACTTTTAGCAAGGCTTTGAACAAATTAAAACTAATAGCTGATAATTTACCATATTTAAGTAATTTTGACAAGTACATTTAACATTTATTTACCGATGAAAATTTTAACTAATTTATTAACTTCTTTAATACTTACTTTTTGGATTGGTTTGATTGCCGTGGTTTCTATTCAAAATATTACGGCCATATCTTTGCAATTTCTCTGGTTTCAATCTATTTCTTTTCCCTTAGGAGTATTATTAGCTTTTGCTGTTTGTTTCGGTTTAATTATTGGTGCATTTTTACCTCTTTTTTTGAGTAAAAATAAGTCGAAAAGGAAGAAATTTAGACCTCGAGAATCTCAACCTGAAGAAGTTTTAGAATATCAACGAGAATATGATCCCATTGAAGATTGGGAAGAGTTTGAAACGGAATCTTGGTAACTTAAATTACTTGATATTTTTTAGGCTCTTTTGAATCGGGCATAACAAATTAATTCAATTAAGAGTCAAAAAATTAACCAATTTCCAAACTTGTCACCGCAAAAATATGTCCCCAATTAAGATCAGGTTTCACTGATGTGTACATCCTGACACACTCGAACATAGACTGCATTTGATAACTTTCAACTAGGGAAATTGCTTCCTTATTAACATCAGGAATATCTAGATAAATATTAGCACCTTCAGCATAACTTGATAAGGCTAAAAATAGCTTTTCTGCTGTTATTTTATCTTCCGCAAATAACGGCGCAATTTTAAAACCCTCACTAGCTTTTCTGATTACTCCATAACCCAATAATTTCCCATTATTATCTATGACAGCGTAACCTTTTCCGTTAGGTTGATTAATCCATTGATGGAGAAAATTGGGACGATAAGAAGGAAAATATTGGCTATCATAATGACAAATCTTTTCAAAATTAACTGTTTTTATATCTACCACATCTTCCGCTATTTTCCCTTCAATTACACCTCGATAACGGAGGTGAGAATGAGTAGCTTTAAAACCGTATTTTTCGTAATTACTAACTTGTTGTAAAACAGCGTCTAAAGCTGCTCCTTGATGGGGAATTAATTTAAAAGCTTCCTCCCATGTTTTTATACCGTATCCTTGTTTTCGATATTCTGGTTTAACAATATAAATCCCAATAAAATTAAAATTTTCCTTGTATCTTACCACCGATATACAACTAATAGGAATGCCATTTAATTCCCCAATTAAAAAACCATCTTCATCAGCAATATAAAAGTTATCAACATCATTAATACCAGGATTCCAGCCTTCAGTTTCTGCCCAACTTAAGGCTATTTTTAAATCATCTTTTGTCATCTGACGAACACAAAAATTATTTTTAGAGTTACTCATAATTAATAATTAGATTTAGGTGATTATCAAGATTATTTTATTGTTTTCAATCTGTTTTTGTCAATAAACTTATTAATTATTAAGACAATTAATTAATGACCATATAGTAATCAAGTTGTGTAATTGAGGCAGGTTGATAAATAGTTCCCAGAGTGCGATCGCCCTTAATTTCAATGACTAAATCGGTTAAATTGGGATTATTTATTAATGGCATGATGAATAATTCAGGATGCAGGGCTTTCCAAAAATATTCGACAAATTGGTTAATTTCTGTATCAGTCATGCCCGTTTTTCCTGATGCAATCATTTTTTGTTCAGCGTCTAAACGCCATTTTTTACTATGATGATAATTGTCAGGATAAAGTATTATTAAACGGTCTAATTTTTCCCAGAGAGGTAAATATTCCTGCAAATTTTTATTACTTTCAAGAGCAAATTGTTTATCTTCTGGTGTCATAATTGGCCAAGGAGGATTAGCAAATCGGGAATTATCCACGGGAATCACACCTACGAACCATCCTTCAAATAATAAAATATCCGGTTTGGGAACTACTTGTGGTGTAATTCTATCTCCGGCTCCCTGGTAAAGAGATTTATCAAAACGGGGAATTAAAATTTCTCCAGAAAAATCTTTTTGAAGCAATTTATTAATAATATCTATTCCTAGGGTAACATCATGAGTACCCGGTGGACCACGCCAAATTAAAAATGGATTTTCTTGCTGTAATTTTTTCCTTTCTTGATATGTTTTATATAAATCATCAAGAGAAAGATCAAGGATAGTTTTGCCTAAATATTTAAGAATAAGGGTAAGAATTGATGTTAGGGTAGTTTTACCTGTACCTTGACCTCCTAAGATTCCTTGGATTAAAGTACGTCCTAATTTATCTTGTTCTGAGGATAATTGTAAGGCTAAAGGTAGCCAAAGATGCCACAAATTAGTTAAGTTCTGCTCACAATTATCTAATTTTAATTGATTACAAATGGTGAGGATATCTTGAGACACTATACAGAATAAATCAGCTCGTTTTTTCAGTTCATTTAAGCCATTTTCTCTGGTAATATTAAAAGCTTTTGCTAACTGTGGTTGTGCTAATATCTCTGTTAATAATTGTTCTATTTCTGCGAGCTGAAATTGCTTGTTATTAAGCCATTTTTTGAGAATTTCTAGCATAAATAAGTTATTTTATTAAGTATTAAGTTGCAAAGCTTGTAGATATAAACTATAGGCCATACCAAGTTTAAATGAATTTAAAACCTGAATCCAAAGAGATTTATTTACCTGACGACGATAAACAAATATACTAATTAATTCGGTAAATAACAATAAAATAACACTTACTATTATATCCCATTGAGCAACTTGTCCAGCAGTTGTAATAATACCTGTTACTCCTAAATAACCAAAGAAAAAACTAATTATAATTAAAGATAAACGTCTCCAAGGATTAGTAAAAAATATGGTAAACTGACTACCAAAAGAAGAAAATAAATTAAATAAACGAGTTTGTTGCATAATGGTATTTAATATTTAAGAATAAGTTATGAGAATTTGGCCATTTTGGTTTAATCTAATTCAAGATAATCCTCCCCGTTTTATTGAAGTTTTGATGTTATTATTAGCTACTATTTTATTATTAGTTTGGGATTATAACAAACAATGGCCTTATCTTGTTTTAAGTTTAAGTTATATTATTGGTTCTTCTTTGTCAACTTTAATTCGGGAGTCTTTTCTTCCGATTCCTAAACCTACTTTAACTCAAGTTATTGCGCTGTTTTTACTTCTGGTTAGTGTTTATTTTTTTCGGGATTTAAGTTATTATTTGTGATTTTTTTATGGTTTGGCAAGTTATTGAGAAGTTGGTGGAAATTAAATCTCGTTGGCTAACCTTAATTGGGGAAAAAGTTGTCGACGAAAATTGTAATTTGTTGGATTATTGGCGAGTTGAAAAGCCAGATTCTGTGATAATTATGGTCATTCAAAATAATAATTTTATCCTACCTAAACCTATATATCGTCACGGTTTAGGTAAGGTAACACTCGATTTTGCTGGAGGTAGATTAAACTTAAATGAAAAGACAGATCAAGTAATCTTAAATATTTTGGCAAGGGAGTTAAATATTAAGCAATTAGATGTAATATCAATTAACCCTATTAATGCTCAACCTTGGGCGATTAATAGCTCTTTTTCTAATCAATGTTTGTTAGGTTTCTTAACAGAAATTAATCCTCACACCCAGATAAATTCAGGTGACAAATATCCAATTAATGATTCGGGAATTGCAAGTTTATTAAATGATTTAATCTGTCTTCAATGTCGTTCACTTTTGTTAGAATGGTTGAGATTAAATTATAATACGAAATAGTTTATAATTTAATCCGAAAAAGTCCACTTTCGCTTTCATTTTCCCAGTCATCACGATTTTGCTCTTCATTTTCTGTACTATTTTCAGTTAAATTATCTGACTCTTTCGGTTTTGTTTGTATCTGATAAATGGTTTCATTTTCTTCTCTGGTTTCCTCTGTTTCTGTCACTATTCCTTCTAATCCATTGGGAGAAGAAATATTTTGTAATTCGGCAGCACCTTTCATATTTTTTTGTGCTACTGTTTTAAAAGGGAAACTTAAGACTAGAATAATTGTTAACAAGAAAACTAATTTAGGTGACATAATTATGCTCCTTTCTTTACTATTGGTTTAATAAATTTATTCTAACTTTTACTCAAAATTATTTAATTCTAATTTGTCTAATACTCTGTCACATACAAATAATGTACCCGAAGCTACACAAATGGGAATTGTGACAAGATTGAGTAAGGGTATGCTAATTAATCCTAACGCAATTAAGCTGAAACTTCCACTGGCCGGAAGACTAGAAAATACTATTTTTAACTTATCCCTAAAGGTAAATTTTCTTCTTTCTAAGACTGAGTCAAAAAAATCTAAACAAATTATTGTTGCTGTAAGTGTAATACCACCAATACTCGTAATTAATGTGCCAATAATGGGGACAAAATTAATTAAAAATAACCCAATTCCTACCACTATTCCTAATAGTAATTTCTTGATTTCATATAAAATTGCTCTACTAATATCTCTGACTATTCCTATTTCTATATTAGTTACTTTTCCCCTTCTTATTTCTTCTAATTTTTCCGATAATTGACCATACCAAGGTGCTCCTAATATTACGCCAAATTGCAACATTAAAAAGCCATTAACTATTAATAATGCTACACTTAAGAATAATTTTAATAACCAGCCTAAAATTACGGCTAAATATTCTAAAAATCCTAACCAAGTTGGTAAATCATTAATTACTTTATCTATTTGTATTGTCAAAATTGCTACTATGTCTTTGATTAAGTCAAAACCAAATAATAATAAGCTAATATATAAAATAATTCCGACTAGGAAATTTATCACAATTGGCATTATTAAATAGGGTAATAATTCTCGATTTCTCAAAAATATTCCCACTGCTCTCAAGGGATAAGTTGCACCATTTACCAAGCCAAATAAACCGAGTATTTTTAACATTTTTACAAATCATCATTAACTATGTTTTATTCTTAACATAATTTAACATTATGCTACCCAATTCTCTTAACAATATTTAACATTCACAATGACTAATTTGTGCTATACCAAAAGTAGATTGATCTATGGAGGGTTCAGTATGTTTTTACAACACAAACCCAGTGGAGCTTTAATTGAAGTTCTCAACCCTAGTGTTCTCTTTGATCCTTGTTTGAAAGTAATCCCAGGGCGATCGCACTGTGGCGAAGAAATGCAAGACCCCGAAGATTATCCCAAAGCTGAATTGATGTTTCCTTCTGGAGAACCTCTGCCCCTTTGTTGGCTAGAGCCAAATTATCGCTTACAAGTCGCTTAAATAGTAGTTATTCGTCTGTTATCGATGCTTTCAGCCACGAAATCCAAGACTTTTTGTGGCTGAGATTATCGACAACGAACCTGTTAGGCGGGGACGACAATTTTTTCGCTACCGGCCAAGTTGAAGGCTTTATGAACTGCTTGTAACGCCCTAATTCCCTCATCTTCAGCCACGACGCAACTAATTTTAATCTCAGAGGTGGCAATCATTTGAATGTTAATTTTTTCCTCGGAAAGTGCGGCAAATAAACGAGCCGCCACACCTGGTTGACCGATCATTCCTGAACCGACAATGCTCACTTTGGAAATTGCCCTATTTTCGAGTATCTCTTCAAAACCGATGACGCTGGCCAAATCTTCTAATACTTGACGGGCTGCCCCAGCGTCTCCCTGTGCTACAGTGAAGGCGATGTCACGGGTGGCTACTCCCTTCACTAAACGGCATCTTTGCGACTGGATGATCATGTCAATGCTAATGTTTTGAGCCGCCAACTGCGTGAAGATTTTAGCCGCCATACCAGGTTGATCAGGAATGTTTTTAATGGCAAAACGTGCCTGATTTTTGTCTAAAGCTACCCCCCTCACGGGAGGTCCCTCATTGACCCCAGTATGAGCATTCTGCACGGGGGAACAATCGATTTCAAAGGCTTCACATAGTGCAGCGATCGCCTTTTGACAGTCTGTTTCGGCAATTACACAACTTACTTTCACTTCTGAAGTGGAAATCATTTCTAAATTAACCCCAACATTAGCCAAAGTTTGAAACATTTTAGCCGCAATCCCTGGCCGGCCAATCATTCCCGCTCCGGCGATCGCCACTTTAGCGACTTTTTTCTCAATAACGACTTCAGCTTCTTCTGGAGCGGAGGCCTTTTCTGAACGTAAAACTGGGGCGATCGCCTCAGCAACCGACTCCGCTTGATTTAACATTCCTTTAACGACAGTGAAAGCAATATCGTTACTATTACCTTCATGAATCGACTGAATAATAAGATCAACATCGACATTTTGACGGGCAATTTCTCCGAATAAACTTGCAGCTACACCGGGCTTATCAGGTACTCTTAATAAAGCGATTTTTGCCTGATCGAGATCAAATTCTACAGCATCGACAGCCTTAGTAATTTCTAATCCCACTAAAGAACGAGGTTTAGGCGTAGGTGACACTACAGTAGTACCCTGAGCGTCACTCCAACTGGATAAAACCACTAAGGGCATTCCATAATTTCGCGCAATTTCTACCGCTCTTGGATGCAAAACTTTAGCCCCTAAACTTGCTAATTCTAACATCTCATCCGAGGTGATTTCTGACATTAATTGTGCATCTTCAACTAATCTTGGATCTGTTGTTAAAATTCCGGGAACATCGGTATAAATTTCGCATTTACTAGCACCTAAAGCCACTGCTAACGCAACTGCGGAAGTATCCGAACCTCCCCGTCCCAAGGTGGTAATTTCTAAATTATCGAGGCTACTAATTCCCTGAAAACCTGCCACCACAACGACTTTACCCTCGTTGAGATGACTATTGAGGCGATCTGTTTTTATTTCTAAAATGCGCGCTCGGCTATGTTCTGCTTCCGTGACAATTCCCACCTGAGCTCCCGTGAGAGAAATGGCTGGCTGGTCAATTTCCTGTAACGCCAAACTTAACAAAGCGATGGTCACCTGCTCTCCGGTGGCCAATAACATATCCATTTCGCGACGACAGGGAGTTGCTGAAATTTCCTGTGCCAACTTGACCAAGCCATCAGTGGTTTTGCCCATGGCTGAAACGACAACGACCACAGAATTATTTTCAGCAACAGTTTTCTTTACCCTTTCAGCTACTGCTTTGATTCGTTCCACAGTGCCAACGGACGTACCACCGAATTTTTGGACAATTAGCGCCATAATCTTAATTTATATACCCATTCAAAAATCACAGCTAATCATAGCAAATGCTACTCAATTTAAACCTAAATTCTTTACATTACTATAACTTACTTAAATAAAATTGTTTTTAAATAAGATATTTTAATTTCGGGAAGCAAAAATTAGTCCATAATATTGATCATATTCTAATTCAGCATCAATTTTAAAACCTAGATTTTGAAGATTCTCTCGTACTTTGGCTAAAGTTTGATCTTTTTTGCGCAAATGATATTCCATAGCCAGATTTTTAATAGATTGCCAAGGCTGAGTATCTTGAAACAGTAACCATTCAGCCCCTTCACAATCTATTTTGGCGAAATCTACTTCACCGCCAAGTCGCTCAATTACTTGACGAAAAGCCGTCATCTGTATGCTACCTTCGTCATCTACAAAAGAACGAGTTCTCGCAGAAGCCCCTTTTTCGTCAAAAATCAGGTTCATTTTACCGTTTTCGATACCGACAGCCTCTAAATAGTATTTAAAGTTAGCAATTTGAGCTTGATTTTTAAGATATTTTTCTAAGTTAGGATTCGGTTCATAGCTATGAATGATCGCATCGGGAAAAGCTTGACGTGCTGCGATACCAAACAAACCGACATTGCTACCGATATCTAAAATTTTGATATTTGTCCGAGCTAATTTTTTTACTAATTTTTCAATATTATAACAATCATCAAGAATAACCTCGATAAATTCCCCCATCATACCTGGTTCAGAAGGTATACTGATTTTATCTTGTTTACCGAGACAAACTATGGTGTCAGGTAAATTAAAATCTGATACTCGATTAAACTTGAAGCCTAATTTTTTGGCTCTTTGTCTTCTTTGAAATAATTGCCATAACCGATTCAAGATCGTGTTTATATTTTTCATCTTTATTAAAAAATATTGTTATCGGATTTCTAGGTTAGTTGTTTTTAAGATAATAGCATGATCGCAATTATAAAGTAAAATTTTTAAGAGGGCATTTTCTTTTTGTTCTTTGTTTCACGATGATTTTATTTTCATTACAAGATTCGGTTATCTACACTAAGGCAAATTGTCATAATTTGTGATAATTAAATTAAAATTTAGGTATTAATTATGAAATTTTCATTGAAGTCGATTTATAATCTTTATGGTCAAGCAATTCGTAATCCCAAATATCGTTGGTGGATTATTATTGGTTCGTTAATTTATTTATTAAGTCCCCTTGATATTTCTCCTGATTTTATCCCGATTGGTGGACAAATTGATGATGCTATTATTTTAACGATGCTGTTTAGTGAAGTTTCCCAATTAGTGTTTAATTCTTTTAAGAAAAATACGGAATTACCAAAAGATAATTTACAAAATCAGGGAAAAACTATTGATATTGATTCCATTTCTTTAGATTAAAAAAAGGATAAAAAAATGAGTGTTACTGAAGAAAAAGATTTAAAACAATATACTGTTTTATTAGTGGATGATGAACCAGGAGTGCGCGAGTCTGTACAAATGTATTTGGAAGATAATGAGGAGTTAATTGTGATGGTTGCTAGTAATGCCAAAGAAGCATGGGAATTACTGCAAAATCAAACTCCTGATCTCATTATTTCTGATATTATGATGCCCCAAATTGATGGTTATCAATTTCTGCAACAATTACGAGATGATGCTAGATTTAAAAGTGTTCCGGTGGTGTTTTTAACTGCTAGGGGAATGACCAGCGATCGCATTCAAGGTTATCATTCTGGTTGCGATGCTTATTTATCCAAGCCATTTGATCCCGAAGAATTGGAAGCAATTGTCATGAATTTATTAGTGAGAAGAGAAACAGTAATTGCGAGTAATTCTGGTGGTGGTGATTTGGCAAAAATTAGCCAAGAAATACAGGAAATAAAATATTTATTAGGTCATAATCCTCCTTTACTTAAAACAGCACCTGATCTTCATCTTGAGTTAACTCCCAGGGAACAAAGTGTTTTAGATTTAGTTGCGATTGGTTTAATGAATAAAGAAATTGCGAGTCAATTAGAAACCAGTGTTAGAAATGTGGAAAAATATGTGAGCAGATTATTTAATAAAACTGGTACAAGTAGTAGGACAGAATTAGTACGTTTTGCTTTAAAACATGGTTTAACCAATTAATTTTTTAATAATAACCATTGTTTGTTATAGCATTTTCAAATTGAATGAGATACAACCCTCACCCACCACCAACCTAGGGGAGAGGGGGACAACATTTTGTAATTGAAACTGCTATAATTGTTAAACACGGAGTAATAAATTCGGTCCATGGGTATCTGTACCACAAGTAGCAAATAGACGATATTTTTTCGTAATTTGCTTAATATTTTGACAAATTTCTAGGCTCGGTTTCCATGGATTAGGATTATTATAAGCGTAATAAACTTCGATACCATCTATTCCTAATTCATAAGCAATGGGGATTAATTCATGGGGAATGCGACGATAACGAGCGGGATGTGCTAATACTGCTAAACCCCCAGCTTCATGGATTGCCGAAATTACATTAATCGCTAAAGCTTGGTTATTTTCAGGAATATTTCCTTGTAAATATTTGGTAATTAGTGAGTGTTTTGGATCAAAATCATAACCAAGAATATGTACATTTGTATCCCCTAAAATTGCGTTTATTTCTACTCCTGTCCAGAGAAAAGGTAAGTGAAGATCAGGGTTTTTTTCTTGTCTACTTTTCAGATAAGTTTGAGCCACATAATAACCATTAACAGAATGATGATCCGTAATTGCTAAACCTTTTAAACCGATTTTAATCGCTTGTTCAATTACGTTTTCCGGTGTTAGTTTACCATCGGAAAATTTAGTATGTATATGAAAATTATAGTCATAAGGACAACTATTAACATCAATATTTTTCCAGACTTCTTGGAGAGCAAAAGTATTTTTTGCTACTGATTTAGTTATGGTAGAAGTTAAATAAGTCATTTCATTTATAAGGATAAATTTAGCTATGTTCTTATTACAATAACATAATTTTTAGTTTTTGAACTACAGATTAGCTTCTTTTTAGTTTATACTTGATATATACATAGTTAATCATTAATAAACATGGCAAAAGCAATCTGGAATGGTGTTATTTTGGCGGAAAGCGATAATTGTCAAATAGTCGAGGGAAATTTTTATTTTCCTCCCGAAACAATTAATAAACAATATTTTCAAACCAGTGATACCCATACTACTTGTGGTTGGAAAGGAGTAGCAAGTTATTACACTATTTCTGTTAATGGACAACAAAATAAAGATGCTGCTTGGTATTATCCCGAAACCAAAGAAAAAGCCAAAAATATTCAAGGTTATATTGCTTTTTGGAAAGGGGTAAAAGTGGAAAGTTAAATTTTTACTTACCATGAAAAGATGGGCAATGCCCATCCTACTCACTTAATCATCAAAACACCAAGCAATAAAAAGTAAGATTAAACTCCCTAAAAACCACCAACCTATATTAGCCAAATAATCAAAAATATCCAAGGGAATTACGGCCAAAAATTCAAAAGAAAACCAGTTGATAAAAATAATTAGTCCCAATACAAAAAATACAACAATAATCATTTTTTACCCTAATTTATACAAATAAAAACCCAAGGAGAGTTGCGAAAATGACAATATTAATAGCAGAAAAACCACTTGGTTTAGAGGAATTTCTTAAGCTTGAAGAAACCGAGCCAGCTAGTGAATATTTTGATAACCAAATTATACAAAAAACCATGCCACAAGGAAAACATAGTCGGATACAAGGAAAATTAACCAATGTTATTAATAACGTAACCGAAGATCAAAAAATTGCTCTGGCCTTACCGGAGTTAAGGTGTACATTTGCGGGAAAATCCATTGTTCCTGATGTCGTAGTGTTAAGTTATGAGCATATTCCTCGCGATGAAAATGGAGATATTTCTAATCTAATCTCCACCGCTCCCGATTGGATGATCGAAATTCTTTCACCGGAGCAAAATCACAGTAAAGTAATCAAAAAAATCCTCCGTTGTCTGGAGCAGGGTTGTCAATTAGGATGGTTAATTGATCCCGAAGACAAGACAATTTTTGCCTATTTTCCTAACCAAAAAATTGCCTATTTTGAAGCAGAAAAAGATTTATTACCAATACCAGAATTTATCCCCGAATTATCCTTAACTTTAGGAGAAATTTTCTCTTGGCTAAAAATGTAAATGGCCGACATTTGTTAACTGAAAATTGTTCCCGAAGTTGTGACAGTTTTAAAAGTGTCCTTTAATTTTGGCAATTTTCAGGAACTTAAGTCAAAGAAGATGTAGAATAATAATAAGCAATCTAATTAATTATAACAATCTACTAATTGAAGGAGTTTAAAATTTATGTTAACTAATAAATATATCCGTTTACTAACCTTGTTTGTGACTCTAGTAGCAACGCCTGTTTTAGCCGAAAATAAGCTAATTTTAGGCAGTAATAATACTCAAAATACCGCCGTCGTTACCGGTAGAACCAACGGAAATTTTTCCCTATCTTCTCTCGCTATAATGTCAACAATTCCTAACAGTAAAGGCGAAAAAAAACCCTGTATTGGTTATGGTTCTCCTACCCCAGATCAGATAATTGAGCTTAAGGATAAACTACCCCAATTAAAATTACAAATTGAGGCCAAAGGTAGTGATACTACGATAGTAATTCGTGGTCCACAATCTGATGATATTCGCTGCGAATTTGGTACTAGCAAGAATCCGAATGCAGTCTTTGAGGGAACTGATTGGAAAAACGGCCGATATGAAGTTTGGATTGGTACAATTGACCAGGGAAAACCCACCGATTATAGTTTGTCAGTCAGTGGGGGGATATCACAACAATAATAAAACTTAACTAACCACATTAATCGCCCTAAAAACGATAAAATATTTAGTGACGTATTTAAGCAAAAATTATTTTTAACCCATGTTCTCTTCGTTAATTGCTGACTTTAAAATTATCTTTGAAAGAGACCCTGCTGCTCGCAATTGGCTAGAAGTTCTTTTCTGTTACCCCGGTCTACAAGCCATTTTATTGCATCGTTTTTCCCATTGGTTATACCAACTCGGAATCCCTTTTATCCCCCGTTTTTTGTCTCATATTGGTCGTTTTTTAACAGGAATTGAAATCCACCCCGGAGCACAAATTGGGCAAAGTGTTTTTATTGATCATGGTATGGGGGTTGTTATTGGTGAAACTGCTATTCTCGGCGATTATTGTTTAATTTATCAGGGTGTCACTCTTGGCGGTACAGGCAAAGAAACGGGCAAACGTCACCCCACTTTGGGGGAAAATGTGGTTGTTGGCGCAGGCTGCAAGGTTTTAGGTAATATTCAGATTGGTAACAGTGTCCGTATTGGTGCAGGATCTGTCGTCTTACGTGATGTCCCTAGTGATTGTACCGTGGTTGGTGTACCCGGCAGAGTTGTTTATCGCTCTGGAGTAAAAGTCAATCCCCTAGAACATGGCAACTTACCGGACTCAGAAGCCAATGTTATTAGGACTTTAGTGGACAGAATTGAATCTTTAGAAAAACAAGTAATAGAATTACAAGAACAACAAAATAAAGTGCCAACTTTCCTGTTTTCCATGTCTTCCGATTCACCTTCTTCTGAATTTAATTCTCAGGAAAGTTGCCGTATAAAAGATAAAGTAATTCAAGAATTTTTAGAAGGTGCAGGAATTTAATTAATTAAAATAAGTAGGCTTAATTTAGTTTAGCATTTTAGCTGAAATAACAATAAATAAAGCCGCCCATTATTGATAATCAAGTAATCTTGATCATCAATAACCTCCTCTCAATCCAGATTAAGGATTGATTTCTTTTATTACCCAATTTTCTTCCTCATTTAACGTATATAAATAACGGTTTTGTGGCTCACCTTTTAACTCTAAATGATCCACTTTTTGCGGAGTTAATAACAATAAACAAAAGTTAAATAACGGTTTATTCTGATCAGGAATAGAAGGAGAAAATAACTCTTTATTATTATTTCTATCTGCTCCTGTTTCTGGCCATGCAAATTGTATTTTCGCAGCATCTGATAAATTTTGCCAACTTTCTTGACGTGCTTTTGCTAATATGGGATTAGTTTCTTCCTCTTTGATCACAGTTATTGTGCCACTAATTCTAAATTGTTCCCTAGTTTTGGTAAAATACCAGCAGATTTCACCCCAAGATTTGGTTGCTAATTCCTCGATTTTTTCACTGTGAATATCCGTAATAATTTTCAGATCATTAGTATTATCTAAAAATCCTCTAAATACCACTGTTCGATTACTGGGACAACCATTTTTTTTCACAGTTGCTAATTGAAAATAACGGGAATGGGGTTGACTACGATTCAGATGAAGGGCTTTCGATAGGGGTATTCGCCAAGGTGCTAACATTTTAATAGTTGATAGTTGATAGTTATAAGACGGAAACTTTTTTTACCCTTACTCACCTTATTTATTAGTTTTTAATAAATAATAATTACCTTTGTGGGAAATTTGTTTATTTTCGTAGGGAATTTTATTGAGAAATTTTCTCTCAGTTACTATTAACAAATTTTTCGATAATTTTGGTATTTCATTATTATTAATTTGATTCACCATTTCTTTAGGATTACGAAAATAATGTACTTTATTTTGGGTATAAAATACCAAAGTAGGTTTTTTAAAACCAAACATGATTAGATCGGTTTCTGGTTGTTTGATTTCAGTAATCATTGTGGCAATTTCCCTTAAGGGTAATTGACGAACATTATCTAATAAGAAGATCGAGGGAGTAAGTGCGATGATAAAAAATAGGATCAAACCCATTAAATTCGCAAATCCGATCCATTTGTATTGCTTTTTAATCGTTAATAATGTACTAATAAAAAGACCAGTTAATAACCAGGCGATCGCCCCTTTTAAAGGTATCTTAGAATCTGCTATTAACTCTGATAAATTAGGAACAGCCGGATCATAACCGACAATTTTAGGTAACATTAACATAGCAATTACTAATGCTAATACTATGATTAAATTAGCGCCAATACTAAAAGATAACCCCTTACTTAACGGGTAATTATCCTCATTATTAGTTAATTCTTTACTCCATAATATAGCGACTAAAATCGAACCAGCTGGAAGTAAAGGTAACACATAACTGGGCAATTTAGTAACAGCAATGGTAAAGAAAATAAAGATACAAATAAACCAGAAAAACGCAAATAAACTTAATTGAGAATAACGGGGTTGTTGTGACCAATGATGACGTTGCCAAAATTTTAAACGGTAAAAAGCTTGGGGTAGATAAACTGACCAAGGAGCAAAACCAACTAACAGGACTAAAAAATAAAAATACCACGGAGCAGAATGGCCATTAACTACCTCGGTAAAACGTTCAAAATTGTGATAACCAAAGAAAGAATTAATATAATTTTCGCCATTTTTTAGGATAACTAACACATACCAAGGTACAGTAATTATTAAAAATAAAATAATACCAGTAATTAAACCAATTTCCTTAGCAACCTGCCAAAAATTACCCACATAAAATAAAAAAGAAATGATAATAAGACCGGGTAAAACTATCCCCACCGGTCCTTTTGTTAAAACAGCTAAACTAAGAAAAATATAAAAAGCTAAATACCATTTATTCGGGTAAAAAAGGTTAGTCTTTGTATTAGTTTCACTTCGAGTATAACCCCAGAAAAAACATAATAAACTTATCCCCATACACCCAGTAAGTAACATATCAGAAACCCCAGTTCTTCCCCAAATTAAAGTTTGTGGATTAAAGGCCATTATTGCGCTACCTAACCAAGCAGAAAACCATAATTGGCGATCGCATTTCTGCCCATTTTTTTGCGCATTATTCGGAGTAGTAAAACCGAAATATCTAAGAGTATAAAAAGATAAAGCAACAAGGGCGATCGCAGCGAAAGCAGAAGGCAATCGAGCTCCCCATTCATTAACCCCAATTAACTGATAACAAATAGCCATTAACCAATAGATTAAAGGGGGTTTATCAAAGCGAGTTTCGCCGTTAAAATAAGGAGTAATCCAATCACCAGTCACCGTCATTTGTCGGGCAGCTTCCGCAAATAAAGGCTCAGTTTCATCCACTAAACCGGTGTTACCAAGATGCCAGATAAAAGCAAGAAAACTAACAGTAATTAACCAAAATATTGAGAATATCCAGCAGTTTTTAGGGGACTGTTGAAAGTTATAAAACCAATTTTTCATATCTAAAATTATTTATCAATTATTTCGACTAAACCGGTTTGGCCATCTATTCTGACCCATTGACCATCTTTTAACAAATTGGTGGCATTTTCAATATCCATAACCGCTGGAATCTGGTATTCTCTGGCAATAATAGCTCCATGGGACAACCGCCCGCCGACTTCAGCAACTATTCCTCCAGCACGACTTAAGACGACAGACCAACCAGAATCAGTATAATTTACTACTAAGATCGTATTTTTGTCAATTGTGGCCAGATTATCGAGATTGGGCAATATTTTAACCTGTCCTTCCACAATTCCGGCACTGGCTCCGATTCCTTGGAAACGTTGTTGAGAGGAGAAAGGCGCAGAGGTGATAACAGGAGATAATAAAGGATTACCATAAACTAAATAAGGAATATTCGGAATTTCTTGACTTTGTTGTAATTCAAATTTACGAGTTTGAATGATATTTTCCAGGTTATTTTGTAAGCCAATATCGTTATATTTGATAATATTAATAATTTCCGATAATTCTAAGAAAAAGATGTCTCCTGTTTCGCTTAAAAGTCTTTTTTCTAACCAATGTTTTTCTAAAGCTAAAAATGTCCAACGTAAATTAGCTAATAATTGGGAATAGATTTTAGTAACTCGACCCTTTAAACTTAATCTACTTTGAACTAATGTATTTTTTAAGTTATTTTGTTTGTTTACCTTAGAAAATGCCGTAATTTCTCTTAACAAAAATTCCGTAAAAATTTGACGAATATGACGAGGATCATCCTTCCATCTTGGAATTGAAATATCTGTCGCTACATCTCCTAAATAACCATATTTATCTAACCAGTTTTCTAACTGTTTTAAAATACTTTCTCCATCAGGATTTTCCGCCAAATAAGTAAATAATGAAGCACAATTATAATCATATATTTCGTTAATTGGTACTAGATTTCTCGTTTCTTTAGCGATTTTACCTAAACTTTTCATTGATTCTATTTCAGGTAAAAGACTATTATCTAAATCTTGATCTGGTATTTGAAAAATTGCTTGTCGAACGGCAAAACTTAGGGGTGCTAAAATACTATAATAAGTCCCTTTTCTTAAACTTAATAATATCTTTTCCACTCTTTCTAACAGTTGTTCAGTAGATAATTTTTCTGGAGGTTGTTCTTTAATATCTCTTAACAGAGGAATAAAATTCTGTTTATAATCTTTAGTAAAATCCCTTTCTAAATTTAATTCTCTGAACCATAGTTTAATTAATCCTTTAAGATTAATTAAAGTAGTTTTAAAAGGAGGTTTGCTAAATTTTGCGCCCCTAGTCAAAAATTCCAAACTCTCTGGAGGTAAACCCATTTTTAGAAAAATTTGTCCCAATAAAGTCGCATTAAAATAAGCTCTGTGATAGTGTAAAGTAGCAGTTTCATCAAAGTTTAATCCCTCACTTCTTTCACCTAAAACTAGGCTAAAAAGTTCTCCCCACATTCCACAGGTTAATGGTTTATTAATTGACCAAGTAAGTGGACGAATAAACCCCGGAATTACTTCGGCCGCAATTTTTCTCGTCCAAATTGGTTGTAAATTAGTAATTGGCCGAGTTTGCAACAACCAAAGGTGTTCCCCATCATAACTCCACTCAATATCTTGGGGTTTTCCTTGGTAAAGTTGTTCCAATTCCCGGGCTATTTTGGCAATTTCGCTAATAATTTGTTTTTGGGATTCATTATTATCTTTAGTTTCAATAAAAACATCCGTTTCTGTTAGAAATACCTTATATTGTTGTGGTGTAAATTTTCCGCTCACAACTTTAGTAGCATCTCCTGGCAAAGCTTCAATGAAAATACAATTTTCCAATTGATTAACCGGATTACGACTAAAAGCAACTCCTGAAAATAAACCTTTAATCTGTTTTTGTATTAAAATCGCCATTCCTCTATCAGATAACGATTGATCTAATCTATAGCTGGCCGCATTTCCTCTTTGATAAGAAGCTAAACAATCGACAATCGCTAACTTTAAAAGTTCCTTATTAGTAACATTTAGAATACTTAAATATTGTCCTGCACTACTAGCTAATTCCCCATCTTCGCCAATTGCTGAAGAACGAACCACTAAAGGAAAATCGGGACTAGGTTGCAAAAAATCAATCAAAGGTTGAGGATCCTCTCCGGGGGGAATGACCCAACCTTCAGGAACATGATAACCCCACTGTTTCAACTGAGATAAATTAGCGGCTTTTTCCCCTACTTTTTCACTTTCTAAGACGATATTATTTAAGGAAATAATATTTTTATTTCCTCGAAAAAACTTAAACATTTTTTGTGAATTTTCCTTACTTTCTGAGGTTGATAAATCTAAATCATCGGGAATATTTTGATAAATCCAAGCAATTAAACTAGCTAAAAGTAGCGTCAAAATAATATATTCTTCTTGATAAGGATGTCGTAAAATTAAGATTAAACCTAACAAAAATAAAGCAGTAAATTTACCTGTTTTTCGTTCACGAATAATAGTAAAACTAATACCTGAAATCACAAAAATTAAAACCGAACTCACAAAATCATGGACAACAATTCCCCAAACCACATTAGTTGTACCGGCACCTTTAGTAACATAATAACGGCCAATAACCAAACCAATTAAAGCAACTAATTCCCAACTATCACTGTTCGGGAAAAAATAACGCGCTAATAATACGGCAATAATACCCTTACTTGCCTCCGATAAAACTGCTAAAATTCCCGTAAGTTGACCACCATGATAAAAAGCAGCAGAAACCGAAATATTACCTGTACCTAATTGGTTTAATTGCCTTCCATTAAGACCAGAAAAAATCCAGTCAATTAAAGGTAATCCTCCCAAGAGAGGACACCCTATTAATATTACTAAAAAAGCCCAAATTTCACTCACAATTTATCAGTTTTAATTTATTAATTATCAAGCAAAAAGTAATAAATTACTTCTTACTCCTTACTTCTTATTCGGTGTTTTTTGCTCATCGGTAACAATGTAGGTTGATTCTACCTGTCGATTTGTGCTGGGAGAGGCGATGAAGCGACCTTCATCAATTAAATAGGTTAAATTTTCCGCTCGAATACTGTTACCATCCTGTAAAACATAGACATTTCCTGTTAAGACTAAACGTCTTTCTTTACTGAAATATTGGGCTTGCGTTGCCGTTGCTTGCAATTTTTGGCTCGGATAGTTGATTTGTACGTTTCCTTTGGCGGTAATTACTCCCGTTTCCGAGTTGGCTTCCTGGACATCTGAACGCACGGTAATGGAACTATTCGGCTTAGTCGTTTGCGCTAACACGTTTTTTTCTACTGTAACAGGAGCTAGGGCGATCGCACCCATCATGGCCATTAAAATTAAATAAAATTTTCCATATTTAGCTAACATAATCAATTCTTACCTATTAGTTATCATTTATTTTACCTTTAAGGATTAAGACGAAAATTATAATTTACAAGTTTCTTTTTTTAGAGAACAAAATTGAGCGATTGCCAAACTTAGAGAATACTAAGCACAAAACTGACCTTTAAAGGGAGTGTGTGTAGTATTTTCTAAAATTGGTGTTAGATATTAGAATTTAAGTTCCGAATTTTGGGAAAATTAATCCCCTCAGACATTAAATTTGCTAACTTTTCAGGTCCATTTATTTGCAAA
Organism: Synechococcales cyanobacterium S06; assembly: GCA_011391125.1. Lineage (GTDB taxonomy): Bacteria > Cyanobacteriota > Cyanobacteriia > Cyanobacteriales > JAABRE01 > JAABRE01. The sequence goes on along the minus strand of JAABRE010000025.1, from coordinate 3,162 downwards.
ATTTCTAATAATTTTTCCGTTTCAATCATTAAATTATTCACATCAATGTCCTGATAATCTTCGGGATAATCACTCAATCTTCTTAAACCTTCCCCAAGCAAAATTACACCACCGCGCCAATTAACATTAGTGAGGTGGTAGCAACCAACAGCTATCTGTAACACACCCTGATAGAATCTTTTGTCAGATTCCATCGCTTCGAGCCAAATAGCTTCTAAAGTGTCGTGACAGGCGTAAAATTGTTGTTGGTTAAACTCATCTACGCCCTGCCCAAATTGCGGAGGTATCATCCGGCCATAGTTTCGCGCACTTCTTTAATGAAATCCAAGGAAATATCCTGTTCTTCCCCAGCAAAATCGTTATCAGAAGGGATAAACAGCATACAGTGACAGTCATTACGCTCTCTCATGGGAACACAGGGGCAATTCCAGAAACTGTTTTTCACCTCTGCTACTTTATCTTCGTAGTGACGACAGGGGCAAAGGGGTGAGCCTAATTCTTCCTTGTGTCTGGCTAATCCTTCAATGACAACGGCTGTTACTGATGGATCAACACAAAAATAAGTGCCGGTACGTTTGGCGTACTTTTCGGCAAAATTTTTCATTGATTCTAAAACTTTATCGCTTTCTGTGTTCGCGCTCATATTCAATCAACTAATAAGTGTTATCTATTTTACCATAATAGTTGAAAGAGTTTTTCTCAAGGGAGTATCTAAGTCATGTTCTGGAAATCTTTGCTTTCTTTATTTTTACGGGATAATTGCCCAATGTGTCAAAGAAAGGCTGACCAGGTTTTTTGTCTTGATTGTCAACGTCAATTAAACCAGTGTCAATTTGCTAATCCCACCGACTTTTGGCAAGGTGATTTACCTTTATTGGTTTGGGGCAAATATGAACAGGCACTCAAAAGGGCGATCGCCGCCTTAAAATATGACAAAAACCCGCAAATTGGCGAAATCATGGGATTTTGGCTAGGACAAAAGTGGAGTGAAGCCAAATTAACCCAAAAATACCCTAAATTAACCGTAATTCCCATTCCTTTACATAGCCAAAAATTAAAACAAAGAGGTTTCAATCAAGCGGAATTAATCGCCCGGGGATTTTGTCGTTTTACCGGTTATTCTCTTAATAATAAAGGATTAATTAGAATTAAGGAAACCGAAGCCTTATTTAACTTAAACCCCGAACAAAGAAAAAAAGAATTAGATCAAGCTTTTGCCATTACCAAACATTTAGCAGTTAAAAATAAAACCACACCAATATTATTAATAGATGATATTTATACCGCAGGAACTACAGCGAAAGAAGCGCAAAAAACCTTGAAAAACCAAGGCTTTTCGGTCATCGGAATCGGCGCAATTTCTACTACTAAATCAAGGAGCAATTAACAATTTTAAAACAGTGTTCAACGGTCGATTATGTTAATCGGGATGACAGGATTTTCTCCTACGAGTATATTTTTTACAATACTTGATACAAGCGTTTTCTCTCTGATTGATGATAAAATGAGTAAAGTGCGATTCGTTCTTGGGTAAATGAGAGGATAAAACCAATCTATAAGCCAAGACCCTTAACCAGTAAGGTATTAGACCCTTGAGTTCGCACTTTAAGACTGGTCAAGGTGAGTAGCAGGGCTGAATCATGCGTCGAGAGCCAAATTTGAAGACCCTCACCCCCAACCCCTCATCCCAAAGGGAGAGGGGGAGCATATTTCCTAATATTTAAAACCTGTTTTTTAAGTATTAGGAAAAAGGTATTTAAACTCATATTAGGCAAGGGGTTCAAAAATAGCAAATTTCACTTTGAAACAGCCCTGAGGTGAGTAGGGGGGCACCGCAGTGCGCCCCTACAGTTGCGTAGGTGACTGAATCTAGGTTCGTGAAATGTATCATTCTGATACAAAATGAGAGTCAAAAAGTCTATTTGACTAAACAACTCTTAGAATTAGCATAATCTTAATAAAAGTTGAATAGCCAAGTCACAAAGACAATTAAAAAAAAGTAGCTGACCTCTTTAATAACAGGGGGTTTTCATTATCGGGGGTAAAAAAGAAAATAATAGTGACTGTTATTGTAATATGGCGAAATCTTGTCATTATATTTAACATATGAACAAAAAAAATTATGACATAAGATACTTTAACAAAGTAATTATTATCTAATAACCAGATTGATATTTATGTAATAATTTTTTACATATTTTTTAATAATTGTTTACAAACGAAAAAGAGTAAAATTAGGGAGATTGTTGAGGCTGAACAGTTTGTACAAATTTTAACTAACGATTAATTTCAGCTTGAGAACTGGTTAATCTTAAAGTGGGAATTTGCATTTCATGTTTAGCTTCAAAATAAAAAATAGATGTTTTTTCAGGACCGGCTACTTCAAAACTATTCATAACTTGTCGTGCTTTTTGACAATCTATGGTAAAAAAGCCCATTTGAACATCACCACCGGCCGCACGATATATCCAAACAATTCCCGATTCTCCATTATACGGAATAGGGGAATTAGCCCAATTTTGGCATTGCCAATCAGTTACTTCAAACATTTTGGCTATATGTACATCGTATTTTCTTAAACCACCACCCGCACTACGAGTAGTATTTTGATCTGGAACAACATAAAGAGCGGTAAGATATTTTTCACCAATATCTGTATAATCAAAAAACTCAATAGGTTCAGAGGTTACACCTGGCCGAGCTTCGCTTATTAGACCTCTTGCGAAACTATTTTTTTCTTATGAATTGATATTCGTGATTAATTTCATAATTATAGATACCTGAAATTAAATTAAATCTTAATCTAAAACCTTTTTTTCGATTTCTATATCTTAAAGATAATATTTTAAATATTTTTAATTTACGATTAATATGTTCCACAATAATTCGTTGTTTAGCTAAATTTTTATTTTCTTGTTTTTGTTCAGGTGTTAATTTTTTAGTTTTGGTTTTTTTATGAGGTGTGGTGCTATTGGCATGATATTTATTAATTCCTTGATACCCTTTATCTCCTAAAACTAAAACATTTGGGGGAATGATTAAATTACTTTTTTTAAAGATATTAAAATCATGTACAGAGCCTGCATCTAAAGCAATACAGAGAATTAAACCTGTTTTTAAATTAACAACAAGTTGGATTTTAATTGTATGTTTTTTCTTTTT
>JAABRE010000024.1 GCA_011391125.1 Synechococcales cyanobacterium S06 | reverse complement strand
TTCGGGAATAACCCCGTATTCGGCATATCAATTATTAGATTTTGCCTTAGAAACAGCTATACCGAGAGAAATATTTGAGGAGTTTGAAAATGAATTTAACAATAGCTAATGAACGGTTACATAAAGTAAAAATAAGACAGAAGGGAGAAAAACTATATTTAAGAGCCTCTCTACCGTCTAAAAATCCACAATCTCAATTATATCAGCAATATGACATCAAAACAGGTTTGCCACCAACTTCTGAGGGGATAAAAATTGCTTATGCAAGAGCGCAAAAATTAGAATCAGATTTATTTTTAGGAGTTTTTAATTGGTCTGATTGGGGAATAAAATCTGAATTAGAAAATGAACAAAAATTATTAACAATAGAGGAGGCGATTGTAGGATTTGAAAAGAATTATTGGGAAACAAGACCACAAACCCTCACTAAGGAATCAACATTTAACAATGATTACTTACGCTTTTTTAAGAGATTACCAAGCAATGAATTATTAAATGAGCAAATGTTAAGAGAATTATTAATTAGTTTTACACCAAATAGTCGTTCACGAGAAAAAGCTTATATAGCCTTAAAAGCTTTAGCAAAATGGAGTGATCTTGATTAAAAAAAAGATTGGTCAAAATTAAAAACAAATTATGAAGCGGATTCTGACCGCTATATTCCCTCAGACAAGGAGATTGTTGAAACTAGAGAAAAAATCAAAAATCCCGCATGGCAATGGGTTTATGGAATGATGGCCGCTTATGGTTTAAGAAATCATGAGGTGTTTCATCTTGATTTATCAGAATTACCAGTCTTAAAAGTTTTAAATACAACTAAAACCAAGGAACATTTAGTTTTTCCTTTATTTGGTAATTGGGTTGAAGAGTGGAACTTAAAAAAGGCGATTATTCCCCCTATTAATTTAGATCGGCCAAATAAAAAAATTGGTCAAGCGGTGACTCAAGCATTTAGTAGAGAAAATACTGGTTTTGTTCCCTACGCATTAAGAGACGCTTATGCGATTCGAGCCGCTGTTCTGGGTATTGATTCAGCAATTGCTGCTAAATGGATGGGACACAGTTTAGCTGTTCACCAAAAAGATTATCAGAAATATCTTGATAAGGAGGCTCACTTAAAAATATGGGAAAATAATGGGAAAACCTAACTCACGTTCAGACTGAGTTAGGAAACCCTTATAAGATAATGGGCGATACAGGATTTGAACCTGTGGCGTCCTGCTTGTAAGGCAGGCGCTCTACCGCTGAGCTAATCGCCCGTTTCCGTTCACAGTTATTAACTATAGCATGGTCATTTTAAAAAGATCAAGGGGTTTGGCAAAATTCTTTTTAAACCAATTTTTTTTGAGGTGCAAAGCCTTGTCTGTCCTAATTTCGGCTTCAAATATGATTTAATTGGGGGAATGCTCCCCCTAACCAAAGCAGTTTTTTAGTAGATATCTAAATCATGCCCTCCGGTAAAACCCACGATCGCCTTACTTTATGGCTACTACCTTGGCTTCTTGGTGTCACCCTTGTCTTAACCCGTAGTAGTCAAATTGCCTTAATATTAGCGAGTTGCTTCGCTTTCAGTGGACTGATGTTCGGTCCAGATTTGGATATATATTCAGTTCAATTTAAACGTTGGGGTAAATTAAGCTTTATTTGGCTACCTTATCAAAAGGCTTTGCGCCATCGTTCAAAATTATCCCACGGTTTTCTCATTGGTACAGTAATCAGATTAATTTATTTAGGTACATGGCTTTTTATTACTAGCCTTTTTGTAGTGGGAATTAGTCAATTAGTTTGGGGATTTGAGTGGAATTGGCAAGAATTTTTTGAGCAACTTGCGGCGGGACTTGTTGAAAAATACAAGCAGGAGGCGATCGCCCTGTTTTTGGGACTAGAATTAGGAGCAATGAGTCATTATTTAGCCGATTCGACGAATACAGCTTACAAAAAATACCAAAAAGAAGGAATCAAAGGAATAATCAGGAGAAAACCAAAGCCAAAACCGCAACGAAGAAGTAAAAAATAACAAATCGGGACACGGTTTCCTAGTCCTGAACCACTTATTTACGATTGTCAAAAGTAGAAACTTTAACGATGGTTATAGTGGATAAAAAAAGACAAATAACCAGAATTACAGGTAAAATAACGCCACTTTGTGTTATTTTGACAAGAGGAATACTCAGGGCAAACATAGCTGTACCAAAACTCCAAATAATCGCGATTACCGCTATTTTTGTGGCATAATCCATCGTTGAAAAAACCTCTGTCTTTATTTAGATATTTTCATCATATAACTTTTTATTAAAAAAATATGTCGAACTCCAAAGAAAATATATTACCCGCATTAGAAAATCTGATTCAAGTAGTGGCACAATTGCGATCGCCCGTGGGGGGATGTCCTTGGGATTTAGAACAAACTCCCGAAACGCTGATCCCGTATATCATTGAGGAAGCCTACGAAACTGTCGATGCGATCAAGAGGGGGGATACAAAGGACATCGCAGAGGAATTAGGGGATTTATTATTGCAAGTAGTATTACAGGCACAAATAGCGAGTGAAAAAGGGCATTTTAGCCTCCATGAAGTCGCTACAGGAATAACCGATAAACTGATTCGTCGTCACCCCCATGTGTTCGGTAATATTGAGGTGGAAAATACGGAAGAAGTGAGAAAAAATTGGGAAGAAATTAAGGCTCAAGAAAAGGGTGAAAATCCCACAGAAAGCCAATTACTGAGTAAAAAACTTAATCGTTATGCTCGCAGTTTACCACCATTAATGGCGGGAATGAAAATTTCTAAAAAAGCGGCTCAAGCTGGTTTTGAATGGGAAAATATAGAAGGTGTTTGGGATAAATTTGAGGAGGAATTAGGGGAATTTAAAGAAGCACTTTTAACGGAGGATAAGGAGCATCAAGAATCGGAATTAGGGGATATCTTATTTGTGCTAATTAATATCGCACGATGGACTAAAATTGACCCTACTGAAGCTTTACACAAAACAAATCTACGTTTTATTAAGCGTTTACAATTAATGGAACAATTCGCGGAAAAACCTTTAGATGAATATACTTTGGCCGAATTAGAAATATTTTGGCAACAAGCAAAAGTCCAATTAAAATCGTAGTATACAACTGTGGAACGGGCAAAATGCCTGTTTCACTACAGTGATGTTATCGACAATTCTTGTCGTTATTACAATTATTTAAGGTAAAAAAATATGTCTATTCTTAATCCTAATCAATCCTATACTTTTAGTAAAATTTTTGAATTGAAACCCGAAGTAGATGAATTGGTAGCTGAATTTGGTTATTCTTTTACTAGGAAAAAACTTAATTTATGTAAATATCAAGGTGACTTAGATCGACTTGAAGAATTAAATGATCGCCTTGAAGAAATTTTACCTTATGTGAGTTTAACTACCGAACTTTCAAGGCGAGAAATTTTAATTTCTCGTGTCGTCACCGAGTTAATTCATTATACCCATGCTCACTTAAAAATTGAGTATCAATTAAAAGTTTCAGAACAATTACAAGGATATTTAGATTATCTACTTCATACTGAAAATAATTTTATCATTATTGAGGCTAGAAATGAGGATTTGATGAATGGTTTTACCCAACTGACGGCGGAATTAATAGCTTTAGATCAATGGCCAAAAATGGGTAATCAAGAAATAATTTTAGGAGCCGTTTCCACGGGTAAAATATGGGAATTTGGCCGCTTAAATCGTCGTTCCAAACAGATTGAACAAGGTTTAGAAAGTTACCGAGTTCCAGATGATTTAGAACCCTTAATGCGTATTTTAATCCAAGCATTAATTTAAGCACAAAAAGTTAAATTGGTTAAAACAGCACTTATAGTGATTCCAATTAAGATTAAAACAGTTGAAAAATAGGTTCGTAGTTGCGCTTTAGCGCTTCTTAGGACTAAAGTCCAACAACAAACTAAAAACTTTTGTTTAATTTTTATTTGGAATTACTATAAGTAGATGGTCACAATTAATTTTGCTTAGGTGCGTTACGCGTTGCTAACACACCCTACTATACTGTCCAACTTACTCAAACAACAACCCCCCTAAAATAAGGAGGGTTGGGAAAGCAGACAAAATGCCTGCTCCACAAAGGTTAGAAGTTGTATTGAATACCTAATTCTGGGGAGATAAAACCACCGCTATCACTTTCTCCATAATAATTAATAGCGCTATCAAACATATTGATCCATCTTACTTGGCCAAAAGCTTCTAATTTGGGATTAAACTTATAGGAAACTCCTCCTTTAACTTGGAGAGTAAAATAGCTATCTCCATCAAGATCGTCACCATCATCACCACCATAAGAACGACTAGCAAAACCGAGTCCTACTCCCACATTAGCAGTCCATTTATCGTTGCTTCCAAAAGGTATGGTATAACGTGCAGTGGGTAAAACATAGAAATTTTGAAGACTAACGTCATAGCCATTATCCAGATCAGCTCCCACATAACCTAAATCAATTTCCGCTCCCCACTTTTCGTTAAACTTATAGCCAACATAGCCACCACCACCAAAACCGCTATCAACATTACTATATAGGGGAAAAAAGAAACCTAAATTACCACCAACATAGATACCAGTGCTTTTCGCTTCAGCAGTATCACCATATTGGGCAACTTCGGTTTTATTGCTATCTTCGCTAAAAGTAGGGTTAATTTGTTTTTGAGATTCAAAAGTACCTAAAGATTCAGCAGAAGTCGAAGCGGTGAAAGCTTCATTATTGGATTGTACAAATTCAGATTTAAAAGTATTAGTTGCAGTCTCAGAAACGGGAGCAACTTCTGCACTTGCGATACTAGGGGATGCGATCGCCAAAACTGCGGCTAAAGAGCCTAAAGAGAATAAACGAGTTTTCATTTTAACTTAACCTCAAACACCAAAAAAAATGAGTTAGATTTCTCAATCTCAGGCTAAATATAACTTATTTTTCAGAAAATGACAAGATTAAATTAAAAAATTTAAAGGAAGTTAATTTTGATGGCATCTCCGGGTTGTAAACCTAATTCCTTCGCTCTTCCACTGCGCAATTCAATCACTTGATCAATTTCCACATTTGGTCCAAATGTGGGACAGGGGTCACTTTTGCAAGGGGGAACATTAGATTCGATCGCCTGAACGACACCATTGCGTAAAAACAGCATATCCAAAGGAATTAAGGTATTTTTCATCCAAAAATACACTGGTCGAGGGGGCGAAAAAGTAAATAACATTCCGCGATTATCAGCTAAAGAAGTACGAGACATTAAACCGATTTGTTGTTGTTCGTCCGTTTCCGCCACTTCTAATTCAATTAATTGACCACCGATCATTGTATTAGCTTTTATCGGTAAACTTTGCCCTGAGTTTTCTTGATTTACAACTGTTTCTGTTTGTGTTTTGCTCTCATTTAATACCGGTTCTGATGGTGATTTCGTGACTTCTTCAAGTGTTGCAGCACAACCTAATAATATTATTGTCAGGAGTAAAGTTATGTATTTGGTCATATTTTTAGTAAGAATGTCTAAAATGTAAAATGATGGGTTACGGCTGATTTTATGATCTCGGTTCAGTTTAATTAAATTTTACCTGCCTAACCCACCCTAGAAAACTGTCAATTAGTAATTGTTAATTATTAATTTTTAACACATAACCCACTTTTCTAATCGTATGAATTAAGCGAGTTTCTGACTTTGGTTCAATTTTAAGACGTAAATAACGAATATAAACTTCAATTACATTAGATTCGCCACGAAAATCATAACCCCAAACCTGATCTAAAATTTCTTCCCTCGTTAACACTTTTTCGGGATAAGACATCAAATATTTGAGGAGTTCAAATTCTTTCACTGTTAAGTCAATTTTGCGATCGCCTCGCCAAACTTGACGGGAGTTTACATCCAAGACTAAATCCGCAAATTTCAACTGTTCCTTGACAATGGTTTCAGTCTTGATATACAACCGCAATAATTTGAGAAACTCCTTAGTCGAATAGGGTTTCACTAGGTAATCATCAGCTCCGGATTCTAAAACAACCACCCTTTCTGTCACCGTTACTTGATCAAGAAGCATGAGAATAACCAGTTTTTTTCCTCGTTGTCTCAATTCTTGGCAAAATTTAACCGCTTGTTGCTGACCAATACTATAATCAGTTACCACTACCAGAGGTTGTAAAGTTTCTACCTGCTCCAAAGCTTCCGAAAAATCTGAGATTAAGAAAGGATAATAACCATTCTCGGTTAAAGACATACTGACCTGATGAGCAAAACCTTCATTTGGCTTGACTAAAAAAACATACTTTTTCGATTCGTCATTGATCATACTCATCAGTTGATAGTTAATAGTTGATAGTTGATCGTTGATCTTTACTTTTTACTTACTTATTAAGGTAATTCCACCGAAGTGGGTTTGGCAATATGGGGTAAACCCCAACCCAATTTTTCTCGTAAAATGCGGAAAAATTCCGGTGGTTGTAGGCGAATAAAACGAGCGGTATAGGGTGATCGTTTCATCACTACTCGATCTTCGGGTAGCACATAAGTGCCACCATTACCATCAACAACCATGACAATGCGATTGGGAGTCGCAGGAAATATTTGTACAGTTTCACTATCGGAAAAAACCAAAGCTCTAGAAGCTAGAGAATGGGGACAGATGGGAGCTAATTGTAAGACAGGGACATCGGGGGTAACTACGGGACCTCCTGCACTGAGGGAGTAGGCCGTTGAACCCGTGGGCGTTGAAATTATTATGCCGTCGGCGGCAATATCAACAGCCGCATGGTGGCCGATTTGGATTTCAAAATGGGACAGACAGGTCAAGGGTTCGCGATGGAGTACCATTTCATTCATGCACAAAGCTTCCCACAAAACCAGATCATCGCGCACTAGCTGAACCGTCAGCAGGGTGCGTTCTTCAATTTGATAATCTCCAGCTAATATTTTGTCTAAAGCTTCAGATAATTGATTGAGATAAATTTCGGTCAAAAAGCCCATGTGTCCCGTATTTACCGTTAACAAAGGTATATTACAAGGAGCTAATTGTCTAAATGCTGATAAAACCGTACCATCTCCACCTAAGACGATGCCAAAAGCGACATCTTGAGCAAATCCTGGCGGTACTAATTGTTCAATTTGGGTATGACAAACGGGTTTGTCTGGGGATGAATAGCCCAAAATGCCACCGAATCCAGTGGCCATACATACTTCCCAACCAGCCTTGTTCAGCTTGTCTTTTAAGTCGGCGGCGACTTCACAAGCGATGGGCTTTATGTCATTATAGATAATTCCTGCTTTTAACCCCACAACAGTCCTACTTAAATTAACTTAAATATCTTAAACTTTTATTTTATTTTTCTCATCTTGACATATTTTAGGACAATTTATGGGGAGTTTAATGATTTTTCTCCCTATAAATTGCGCTCACTTTTTAGCAATTCACTGTCTGGATAGAGCTCACGCAAAGACGCAAAGACGCAAAAATCCACAACGTGTTACTGACTAGTTTTAAAAGGTGTTTTTTTCTTTTTCTTGTTTTTATTTTTTTCGTAGTCGATTTCTTTTAGTTTTTTGGTAATTCTACCAAAATATTCCTGTAAATAGCCTTCTAAGGTGGTGGTTTCTTTAGAATCTAAGCCAAATATTTCATAGACGGGGGTCATATCAGCATTCAAGGGTTTTCCACTGGATAAAACTTCAGCAAAGGCGAAGCGATCAGCTGTATTTTGCCCCCATTGGAAGAATCTAGCAAAACGACGCATGAATTTCAATAATCCCAGGGAAATACGGGCAATTTTCGCTGGTTTATCCGTTAATTTCTCACAAAGATTTATGATTTCTTCGCCACTCCAAGCTTTAGTTCCTACTACGGGAAAAGTTTGTTTTTCCGTGCCCGGAACTTCGACAGCTCTGATGGCAAATTTAGCAACATCTTGGGTGTTCATATAAGCAACGGGGGAGCTTTCCCCTGTAATCCACACCGCTTGATTATCTAAGATGGGAACAGCATATTGGCTGATTAAACCTTGCATAAAACCAGACAGTTGTAACACCGTATAATTTAAGCCAATTTCGGCCAAAAATTTCTCAGTGCAGTATTTAACGTCCATTAAAGGTACTTCTCGATAGTCTTTAGCGTTAAGTATGGAGAAAAATACATATCTGTCAATTCCGGCTGCTTTCACTGCTTGAATTAATTTTACCTTGCCGTCCCAATCTATATCCTTAATTCGATCCGTTGGTCTGGCCGTGGCAGCATCGATCACTACTTCTATATTTTCCAAAGCCGGTGGTAAGGTTTTTTCATCACAGAAATCTCCTTTGATTAATTCTGCGCCCCATTCCTTTAAAAAGGAGGCTTTTCTGAGATTTCTCACTAAACAACGCACTTGATACCCTTGATCCAAAGCCTGACGGACTACTTGTCGGCCTAAAGTTCCTGTACCACCAACGACTAATAATTTCATTTATTTTATATTTCTTAACATTTTTTAACTTTTCTCTAAGATACTATCATAATTGAGTTATTTGAGCCTAGTTAAAAAGTACGATTTTATATACTTTTTCATGGCTCATATCATATTTTATGACTTTTGTCAAGTCTTTTTACAAAACTTTACAAAGCGCTCACGATTAAACCTTCAGAGGCCATGAATGCACCATCAAAAGCTTGTTTAGCTTCGACACCAATTTGATCGAGAATGTCATCATTGTGGCTAGGTTCATGATGAAAAATCGCCAACTTTTTCACCCTGGCTTCTTTGGCGATTTTAACAGCTTCCTGCCAAGTGGAATGTCCCCAACCGATTTTAGGGGATTTAGGGTGATAATATTCAGCATCGGTGTACATGGCATCATAAATGAGTATATCAGCATCACGTGCTAAATAGAGGATATTCTCGTCAAGGTGATCGGGACAATGCTCAGTATCGGTACAATAGACGATGGAGTGATTGGCCCAAGTAAGACGATAACCCATAGAACCGTTAGGGTGATTTAGTGGTCTAGTTTCCATGGTAATATCATCAAAGACAAATGTTTCGCCACAAATTAAATCATAAAACCGTAATTGAGCTTCAATGTTTTTAACAGGAACATCGGAATTAACATGAATAACTTTTTCAAAAAAATGCTCTTTTAATTTGAGGGGCTGCATTTCATCGGGAACTTTACCATGGATATGAATAAGATTATCCTGGTGAAAAAACGGCTCAAAAAAAGGAATGCCTTGGATGTGGTCCCAATGATAATGGGTAAAAAACATATAGATTTCAAGGTTATTTTGAGGAATTAAACTTTTGCCTAAATTTCTTAAACCTGTTCCCGCATCAAAGATTAATAATTTATTACCGACACGAATTTCCAAACAAGAAGTATTACCACCATAACGAATAGTAGTATTACCAGGAGTAGGAATACTACCTCTAACACCCCAAAACTTTACGAAAAACTGATTATTGAATAGGTTATTCATTATAGATAAAAAAAAGAGAGAATAGGTAAAAACGAGTAACACAAAAAGAAGAGCAAAACTTAGGATGCCAACCCTAAAACCCTTTGCGTCGAGAGCGTGATCAAAAAAGTCCGGTTATAAAAGATTACATTGAGCGTGATGACGGAGGAGATGGTCACATAAAACCAAAGCCACCATAGCTTCCACCATGGGCACAGCGCGGGGCAAGACGCAAGGATCATGTCGGCCTTTGGCTGCAAGTACGGTTTCTTCTTTGCTACGGGTGACGGTATTTTGTTCTTTACCGATGGTAGCTGTGGGTTTAAAGGCAACACGGAGGGTAATATTTTCGCCGTTGGAAATGCCTCCTTGAATACCACCGGAGCGATTGGTACGAGTTCTAATTTCTTTGTCTTCGTCAAGGTAATATTCGTCGTTGTGTTCACTACCTTTTAAAAGTGTACCAGCAAAACCGGAGCCAATTTCAAAACCTTTGCTGGCAGGTAAGGACATGACTGCTTTAGCCAAGTCTGCTTCGAGTTTATCAAATACTGGCATTCCGAGGCCTTTCGGGAGGTTGCGGGCGACACATTCGACTACACCGCCAATGGAGTCTTTTTCCCTTCTTATTTGGTCAATTAAATCAATCATTTTGTCAGCACATTCGGAATCTGGACACCTAACGATGTTGCTTTCAACCTGTGCTAAAGTTACGGTATTAGGATCAACGATCGCCTCTAAATCTTTGATTCGGCTGACATAACCGATAACTTCAATGCCCGCTACTTGTTGAAGTATTTTCTTGGCGATCGCCCCGGCTGCAACTCTACCAATGGTTTCGCGAGCGGAAGAGCGGCCTCCTCCTTGCCAACTACGGATGCCATATTTAGCATCGTAGGTAACATCAGCGTGGGAAGGGCGATATTTTTCGGCCATTTCGTTGTAATCTTGCGATCGAGCATCTTGATTTCTGACTAAAATGGCGATGGCAGTTCCGGTGGTTTTCCCTTCAAATACGCCAGAAATGATTTCACAGATGTCACTTTCGCGACGTGGGGTAGTAATTTTACTTTGGCCTGGTTTTCTACGGTCTAATTCCACCTGAATTTCAGCTTCGGATATTTCTAGCAGTGGTGGACAACCGTCGATGACAACTCCTACTCCCCCCCCGTGGGATTCGCCAAAGGTAGTGATTCTAAATAAGTGGCCGAATGTGTTTCCCATATTTTTTAGGTTATTGCTATTTTTTATGGTTTTATTTTCTCACGCAAAGACCCAAAGACGCAAAGGGGGTTGTCGGTTGGTCTCATAATCTTGTTATTTTTTTTTAATTTTTCGTTACATTTATTTACACTTCTGATAAAATAGCAGAAAACAGAATAGGAATTTTTACTTAAAAGAATTATGGTCAACCAACTTCCCTGGCTCAGTATAATCACACTTTTGCCACTAATTGCCGCTTTTGCCATTCCCTTTCTTCCCGATAAAGATGGTAAACAAATCCGATGGTTTGCTCTTGGAGTGGGTATTTTTGACTTTGTGTTAATGTGTTACGCTTTTTGGCAAAATTATGACCCCAATAATTCAAGTTTTCAATTAGTCGAAAAATATAACTGGATTCCCCAAATAGGTTTAAGTTGGGCTGTTTCTGTGGATGGAATTTCTGTTCCTCTAGTGTTATTGGCCGGTTTAGTGACAACTTTAGCTATTTTGTCAGCTTGGCAAGTGGATCATAAACCCCGTTTGTTCTATTTTCTGATGTTATTGCTGTATTCGGCGCAAATTGGGGTTTTTGTTGCCCAAGATATGCTGTTACTGTTCATTATGTGGGAATTGGAATTAGTACCAGTTTATTTGTTGGTTTCGATTTGGGGTGGGCAAAAACGCCGTTATGCAGCTACGAAATTCTTGCTTTATACGGCTGGTGCTTCCATTTTTATCCTTGTTGCCGGTTTAGGTCTATCTTTGTCCGGTGGTGACAACCCTACTTTTGATATAGCAGAGTTAGCACTGAGAGAATATCCCCTCGCTTTAGAATTACCTTTATATGCTGGTTTATTAATCGCTTTTGGTGTTAAGTTGGCTGTGTTTCCGTTACATACATGGCTACCTGATGCCCACGGTGAAGCTTCAGCTCCTGTTTCCATGATTTTGGCAGGAGTTTTGTTAAAAATGGGCGGTTATGGCTTAATTCGCTTAAACTTAGGTCTTTTATCCGATGCTCATGTCTATTTTGCCCCAGTTTTAATTATTCTCGGTGTTGTTAATATTGTCTATGGTGGTTTTACTTCCTTTGGACAATGTAACATGAAGCGCCGTTTAGCTTATTCTTCCGTGTCTCACATGGGTTTTGTCTTATTGGGCATTGCTTCATTTACCGATTTAGGTATTAGTGGCGCGATGTTGCAAATGATTTCCCACGGTTTAATTGCGGCGGTGTTGTTCTTTTTAGCAGGGGTAACTTACGATCGCACTCATACCTTAGCATTAGATGAGATGGGTAATATTGGTGAAGCAATGCCCAAAGTTTTCGCTTTGTTTACGGCTGGAGCAATGGCATCCTTAGCTTTACCCGGGATGAGTGGTTTTGCAAGTGAACTTTCGGTATTTGTAGGAATAACAAATAGCGATTTTTATAGTAGTAATTTTCGCGCAATAATCGCATTATTAGCGGCAGTTGGATTAATTTTAACGCCGATTTATTTGTTATCAATGTTACGTCAATTATTTTACGGCATCAATTTACCACCGTCTTGTACAATTACTAATCCTAGTAGTAAAAAACTGGATAATGAAGAAGCGGTTTGTTTTGGAACAAGTTGCGTTTTACCCGGAAATGCGGTCTATACTGACGCAAAACCAAGGGAAATTTTCATTGCTTTGTCTTTCTTCTTTTTAATTGTTGGCATTGGTTTTTATCCAAAAATAGCGACTCAAGTTTATGATACAACTACCATCGCTGTTAATAGTCAGGTGAGAGATTCTTACCATACAATTCACCCTGTTACCGCTTTTAATCCACAAACAAAATTTGTTGAGTAATATCTTTTTATTTGTTAATTATTAATTTCTTAAGCTTATTTGTTAGGCTTTTTTTATTCGTAATTTAATTATTTTTGCTCAAGCTCAGGGGATGGTCGGTTGGCCTCTTAGTCTTGAGTTGTTTTCTCACGCAAAGACGCTAAGGCGCAAAGGGGATAGTCGGTTGGCCTCTTAGTCTTGGGTTGTTTTCTCACGCAAAGACGCTAAGGCGCAAAGGGGATGATCGGTTGGCTTCTTAGTCTTTGATTTTTGAGTACGCAAAGAAAAAAAGCTCAATTAAGTGCGTTGCGACGTTGATCTAACCATTGTTGTAAAATAATTTTGGCTGCTTGTTTGTCGATTAATCCTTTATTGTAAGTAGAGAATTTTTTGCTCGATTTTAGTTGTTCTGTTGCTTCTACGGAGGTTAATCTTTCATCGACATATTCAATGGGTAAGTCTAAAATTCTTCCTATTTTTTGGGCGAATTTTTGGACTTGTTCTGCTTGTTTTCCTATTGTGCCATCTAGGGAGTAAGGAAGTCCAATTACTAAGATATTTGCTTCTCTTTCTATTATTAATTCTTTAATATTTTCAATGGTTTGTTGAAAGGATTTACGTTCAATTGTGGTTAATCCGGTGGCAATTAATCCTGTGCCATCACAACCTGCTACTCCGATTCTTTTTTGCCCGACATCTAATCCTAATGCGGAAATTTTTTCCATGTTTGTTATTTTTTGATGGTTAATTTTCAATGATCAGGAGTGAGAAAGCTACACCCCTAAAGTAACTATTTTAGCGTTTAAATAACTCGTTTAAATAAAAAATTTTACTGCACATTTAATTAAATAGTTGGTTATAGCATTTTCAGATTAAATGAGATACAACCCCTCACCCCCCTACCCCCCTCATCCCAAAGGGAGAGGGGGAAAAGAGTCCTCATAAATTTGGCAAGTGCTATAGTAAGTCTATATCAATTAGACATTTCTATTACACTTTTATTGTACACTTGATTTAGGTTTTTCTATCTTAATGCTAAGGGCTTTCCTTCCTGATCTAATCAGGTTTTTCAAAAAATGGTTTTCGATCAACTTACTTTTCTATTTTTCTAGTTTGTTGATCAATTAAATTGAGAAAAAGTAGGCGTTAATTAACAATTAAACGAGTTTAAAAAATTAACTACTTTTTGAGTATTGTTATATAATATTTTTCAAATAGTGAATAGATAAGTAGGAGAAATTAACTAATAGTTATTAATTATAATTACTATTTTATTTTTGCTTTGATTTCCGTAAATTTTAAATTTTTATTGAGAAGATTATGACTATTTGGCACAGATTACAGGTTATTTTTTTTAGTTTAATGTTAATTTTACCACTTAGTGGTTGTGGTTCTCAAATTCAAGCAAAAGGGGAATCTCAAGTGGTTTTTAGTATTTTAAGTGATCCTAAAACTTTTAATGCGGTTTTATCCCAAGAATCACCGAATATTTTTGGTTTGACTTATGAAGGTTTAGTCAGGGAAAATCCTTTAACGGGAAAAATAGAACCTGCTTTGGCGAAATCCTGGACTTTTTCTGAGGATAAATTAAAGATTAATGTTACTTTAAAGGATAATTTAAAATGGTCGGATGGTAAAGATTTAACGGTGGATGATGTTATTTTCACTTACAATCAATTGTACTTAAATGATGAAATTCCTTCTAATGCAAGGGATAGTTTGAAAGTAGGTCAAAGTGGAGCTTTACCTAATGTTAAAAAGTTAAATAATACCCAAATTGAATTTAGTATTCCTGAACCATTTGCTCCTTTTTTAGCTAATATTGGTTTACCGATTTTACCGAAACATATTTTAGCTGAATCTATTATTAAAAAAGATCAGGAAGGAAAGCCTTTATTTTTATCTAAATGGGGGGTAGATACTCCTCCAAAGGAAATTATTGTCAATGGTCCTTATAAATTAGTTAATTATGCCACAAATCAAAGGTTAATTTTCGAAAAAAATCCCCATTATTGGCAAAAAGATGAGCAAGGAAATCAGTTACCTTATATTGAAAAGGTTATTTGGCAAATTGTTTCAAATACGGATACTTCCATCTTACAATTTCGCTCCGGTGGTTTGGATTCTTTGGGAGTAACTCCAGACTATTATTCCCTGTTAAAAAAGGAGGAAAAACGTGGTAATTTTACGATTTATAATGGAGGTTCGTCTTACGGTACTACCTTTATTTCCTTTAATTTAAACACGGGAAAAAGGGATAACAAACCTTTAGTTGATCCCCTTAAATCGGCTTGGTTTAATAATATTAAATTTCGCCAAGCGGTGGCTTATGGAATAGATAGACAAAGGATGATTAATAATATTTATCGAGGTTTAGGTGAGGCTCAACTTTCGCCAATTTCGGTACAATCTCCCTATTTTGCCCAAGGTTTAAAAGGTTATGATTATAATATTGAAAAGTCTAAGCAACTATTATTAGAAGCTGGTTTCAAATACGATGCAGAAGGTAATTTATTGGATGAAAATGGTAATCAAGTTCGCTTTAGTTTAATCACTAATGCGGGTAATAAAATTCGGGAAGCGATGGGTTCACAAATTAAGCAGGATTTGGCTATAATTGGGATGCAAGTAGATTTTATTCCCCTGGCTTTTAATGTTTTAATTGATAAGTTAAGTAATTCTTTAGATTGGGAATGTCATTTACTTGGTTTAACTGGTGGAAATGAACCAAATGACGGGGCAAATGTTTGGTTTCCTGATGGTAATTTACATATGTTTAACCAAATTGCTAATCCCGGAAGTAAACCGTTAACTGATAGAAAAGTGGAGGATTGGGAGAAAAAAATTGGTCAATTATATATTCAAGGTGCTCAGGAATTAGACTTAGAAAAAAGGAAGGAAATTTACGCTGAAACTCAACGTTTATCCGAGGAATATTTACCTTTTATTTATTTAGTTAATCCCCTGTCTTTAAGTGCTGTCAGAAATAAAATTCAAGGAATTCAATATTCTGCTTTGGGAGGTGCTTTTTGGAATCTGGAAAGGTTAACCATTAAAGATTGAATAAGGATCAGAAATTCGATTTTTAACTACAGATATAGCCTTTTTAGTTGACCTTTTACTTCTCTTTCCCCCTCTCCCCTAGGGATGAGGGGGGCTGTTTCAAAGTCGAGAGCAAAATTTGAAGACCCTCACCCCCAACCCCTCATCCCAAAGGGAGAGGGGAGCATATTTCCTAATATTTAAAACCTGTTTTTTAAGTATTAGGAAAAAGGTATTTAAACTCATATTAGGCAAGGGTTTCAAAAATAGCAATTTTTACTTTGAAACAGCCCTGCAAAGGGAGAGGGGGAAAAGAGAGGTAAAATGTCAAATGAAAATGCTATAACTGATAACTGAAATGACAAAGATTAAAGGAGCTTATGTTAAATCCTGAACAATCATACACCTTTAGTCAAATCTTTGAACTGAGGGCTGAAACCGATGAAATTTGTGACTATTATGGTTACACATTGGTCAAAAAACGATTGAACCTAGCGCCCTACCCAAGAGAATTAGCCCGTTTAGAGCAACTAAAAAATGACCTAGAAGAAATCCTCCCTTTAGTGAATTTAACGACAGAAATGTCAAAACGGGAAATGTTGATCGCTCCTGTAGTTTCATATTTAATCAGATTAACCCATGCTCATTTACGCATTGAATATCAGCTAAATATTTCTCCCCAATTGCAAGATTATTTAGATTATCTGATCCAAAATGAGCAACAATTTCTAGTCATTGAGGCTAAAAATGAAGACCTAGTAAATGGTTTTAACCAATTGGTAGTCGAATTAATCGCCCTGAGTCAATGGGTAAAAACCCAACAACAACCAATTTTAATGGGTGCTGTAACAACCGGTCAAATCTGGCAATTAGCGTTACTTGACCGTAACAACAAACAAATATATCAAGACTTAGAATTATTGCGCATTCCGGATGATTTAGACCTACTGATGCGTCGCTTAATTAATGCAGTACAAAATGAGTCAAACTTAACTATTCAATAATTTGGTCATAATTTTTCTAATTCCTTTAAAAAATCATTCAAAGTTAACTCTATTTCTCTCAATATTTCCCGTATTAATGGGCGTGCTAAATCTCTACCTTTATGATTAGGAACAGTAGTAGTTCTGCCATTTTCATGTCGAAAAAAAACATGACTACCCTTTTGCCTAACTTTTTCAAATCCTAAATTAGTGAGGATTTTTTCCATAATTTTAAAATTAATAAGGGGAAGTTTACTCATTAAGATACCTCTATTTGTTGTAAACCGACAAAACGAGGTAAAGTTTCAAGAGAGTCTTGATCTTCTTCCAAACATAACTCTAAAACCTCCTTCAAATTATGTTGTAATTCATCCAAAGTGGCTCCTTGACTATGAGCACCTTGAACACCAGGTATAATTCCGACATAAAGTTGACTATCAGGATCATATTCAATATAAGCTGTAAATATTTTCATTGTTTCGTACCAAGATATATTATTCAATCACTTAGTTATACTGAGTTAAATCAGCTTCTGATTTTTATAGCAAACTGGTAAAAATGTGTTCATCTAACCATTGGTGACACTCCCTAGTATAATCTCCCTAAAATAAAACGCATAGATAGGTGTTAACAATATAATAAGTTTTACTTATCATAATCAGAAACTCATAACTTCCGTAAAAAAAAATCTCCTTTTCCCCTACCCAAAATTAAACTACCTGTTATACTTTCCTAAGAAAACCATTTTTAATCTGTTATAACAAGAATAGTGATTTTAAATTCAGTGAATCAAAATTCGCAACCCTTGTTACAATTAAGCTCATCTACTTGCTTTCAAAGTAGAAAAAACACCCTTAATTCCCTTTACCCAAGGGAATAATTAAAAAATATCAATAAATTTGCCTAAAATTTAGATTTTATGGCTACACTACTGTAGAGAATAAAAAAAGGAGAGTAACACAAATGGCTTTTATGGATAACCTTGGCAACGTATTGGTGCCTACCACCGGCGCTGACAATGGTATTTTACAAGGAGATGATCAAACCCTTGACCTATTAGGAGGAAACGACTTAGTTGACATTATCGGTGACAACAACACCGTTAATGGTGATGAAGGCAATGATGTCTTAGATAGCACAGAAGGCACTGGCAATACCCTCAATGGTAACAGTGGTAACGATACCCTCTTCGGTGGTATCGACGGTATTATCGACGGTGGTACAGGTAGAGACGTAATTTACGCCGCTCCCAACGGTAATGGTGGTAGCACCATTTCGGGTGGAGAAGGTCGTGATATAGTCCTGATTGCCACTGCTGAATTACCCACCTCTGCTAATACCATCACAGGTTTTAAGCCCAGTCTTGATTATATTGGCGTTTCTTTAAGTCCAAACTTAAAAGAATTTACAGATTTAGATATCACTGAAGCTAATGGCAATACGACCATCAGTTTGGATGGTACAGATATTGCCATTCTTGAAGGTGTCGCAGCTGATGATTTGACCCCAGTGACCCGGGATGCCGAAGGCAATATTCTTAGTGGTAATGTGGCCGTTGTCGAAGGTGAAATTGTACTTCCCCCCTTACCAAACGCAGCTCCGACCATCACAGCGGACCAATCATTTTCCTACGGCCAATTAGGTACGGTTCAAGCGGTTGATCCCGACCAAGATGAATTAACCTATGCAATTACGGATGGTAATGCTGAAGGATATTTTGCCATTAATCCTCTCACTGGTGCCTTAACTTTAACTGATACAGCACCCACCGAAGCAACAGCAGCCACTTTAACCATTGCAGTTAGTGACGGTATTGCCGCTCCTGTAACTGGAACAGTTGAGATCACCGATGTTGTTTCAACTTTTAGCCTTGATGTTGATGGAGACAGCACGGCATCTGAAGCTACTGATGCTCTCTTGATTAACCAATATCTTACCACCAAAACCTTTGGGGTAACTCTCAGCGATGACGACATTGCTGGCCTATTTGATCCCACAGGGGATCGTATCACCGCTGCTGCTATAACAGGATACCTAGATCCATTCTATAATGATCTTACCTCTGGTGGTTTGGACGTTGATGGAGACAGCACGGCATCTGAAGCTACTGATGCTCTCTTGATTAACCAGTATCTTACCACCAAAACCTTTGGGGTAACACTGGGAGATGACGACATTGCTGGCCTATTTGATCCCGCTGGTGATCGTATCACCGCGGCTGCTATTACAACCTTCTTAGATCCATTCTATCCAGCAGCGGCCTAGTTTGATATTGATCGGTATTCTCAGCTTTTTGACTACAAATGACATCAAAACTTTTGTAGTCTGAAAAAAGTTTACAATTTGAAAAATTAGCTAGGATAATTTTCAGTTAAAATTTAATCATTTTACCTTCCGTGAGGAGTTAAAGACATCATGGCCTTACAACAAAAAATCAACATATCTGATATCATCAAAGTTAATGCTGATGGTACATTAGGACAGTTTACAGTTTCCTACGAGAGTACAGATAGCATAACCGGTGATCCAATCACCACCTCAACCAATTTGGGGTCAAGTCTTTATTTTAATTCTAGCGAATTAGACTTGATTACTATTTCTGAAATCTATAGAACGGGTTTAAAATTTCCCAATCCAAGTTCTTCTACTTTTCCAGGTGATTCCAGACCAGATGAATCCAATCTTGATGAAGATAACACCACTGATCAATTATTTCTAGCCACTTGGAATGATCCTAATAATTGGCAAGGTAACAGTAGTAATTTTCAGTTATACACTGCTATTTTTCAAATTACTCCTGGTGTTGACAATCCTACCCTTAATTTGGTAGCGGTGCCTTCTAATGGTGCTAATCCAGTAGAAACAATCATCCCCACATCTTTTACCACAGTAACTAACGAAATTCCGACTGTTACCGCTAAAGATTTCAGCATTGCCAGAAGCGATATCCCCGCAAACCAGGGCTTCTTCACCAGCGTTATTGTCGCTGACGGAGATGATGCCATCAATACATTAGGAGTCAATCTTGTTAATGGCAACTTTGACACAGATGGTGACGGCAATAATGCTTTTACACCGGCTTTAAGCTTTACTAATGGCACATGGAATCTCGTTGTTAATGACCGAGATGACTTAACTGATACGAGTGTCACCACTTTTGACTTAACCGTAGAAGCCACTGACTCACTGCAAGAGTCATCTACTGGTGTTGTTTCTGTCACTATCACTGATGCTCCACCACCTGAACCTCCTGTTGTTACTGGTAAAAGCCTTACCATCCTCGGCAATGAGATTACTAAATACAGCAAATTAGCCAACGGTGATACTTTCACCACTGTTAATGTAACCGATGCCAATGATGAAATCAGCACCTTAACTGTTGAGATTGCTGGTGGTAATCTTGATGCTGATGGCGACGGTAATTCAGCTTTTGCACCAGCTTTAACCTTTGCCAATGGTACTTGGAATATTGTGGTCAACGATGCCGACGACCTCAATTTTGCCAACAGTACCGGTTATACCCTTGATATTCAAGCTACTGATACGGCCGGAACTTCTGGTAATGCTGACGTTACTGTCGCTATTACTGATAAATTCCAGCGCCTTAATGTTAGTCCTGAACCTCTGAGAATTAAATCAGATGGTACAACTCTTGAATTTACCGTTCAGTATGAAAGTTCAGACTCCACTGTTGGTTCTTTTGGCGCTGGTCTTTACTTTGATTCTAGCGCTTTAGACTTAAATCCCGTACAACAAGCGGATATTTTAGGTACTAATCGCACCTTCCCCAACAGTTTTCCGGCTGACTCTCGGGCTGATGAAAGCGACAACGACCAAGACAGCAACACAGATCAGTTATTCTTGACTGCTTGGGCTGATGGAACTCAAAATTGGCCTGGTACAACCCCTATTGACCTCTATAACGTTACTTTTGATGTAGCTGAGGGCTTCACTGGTAGTACCCCTGTTAACTTTACAGTTAATCCTGCTAACGGTTTTGTTGCAGATGTTCCTCGCTTTGACGTCACCGTTAACAGCGTTCCTGTTTTTGGACAAGATGCCTTTACTTTTACCATTGATGAAGGAAGTGCAGTCGGTACAAATGTTGGTACTCCCCTTACAGCAACTGACGCCGATAATGACGCTCTCACCTATAGCATTGTTGGTGGTAATACTGACGTTGACGGTGACACTAACTTAGCTTTCACTATTGATCCTACCACCGGTCAAATTAAAGTTAATGACGCCGATGATTTGGTCTTTGGTACTAACTTTAGTCTGAGTGTCCACTCCACTGATATTCTCGGTGAATTTGATACCGCTACGGTTGCGATCAATCTCAATGATGTTGGTGGTCCCATTAACGAAGCTCCTGTTTTTGAGCAAACTTTTGGACCTTTCACCATTAAGGAAGCTAGTCCCGTTGGTACAACCGTTGGTACAGTCTTCGCTGTTGACCCAGAAGGCGACACCCTCACCTACAGTCTTGTCGGTGGTAATGACGACATCGACGGTGATGGTAACTTTGCTTTCACGATTAACTCCAGTGGTTTAATTACTGTTAACGACTCCGACGACCTTAAATTTAATACCAAACCTAATTTTGGTCTGAGTGTTCAAGCCAGCGATGGTCAGGAAACCGCTACTACTGCGGTAACTGTTAACCTTGAAAAATTACCTAATCAAACTCCTTTCTTCGATAGAACTTTCAACTTTGAGGTAGGTGAAGTTAGCGCCAATGACACTTTCGTTGGTCAATTACTCGCAACTGATCCTGAAGGAGAGGCTCTGACTTACAATATTGTTGGTGGTAATACCGATATTGACGGTGATGGTGAGTCCGCCTTTACCATTGATTCAGCTAATGGTCAAATTACCGTTAATGACTTTGGTGATATTTTAGCCAGCAATAGCTCTCCTGAGTTTAATCTTCTCATTAGTGCTGTCGATCCTGCTGGTGCAGAAGCTTCCACCGTGGCCAGTGTTGACGTTACTCGTAATGGTATTTACCAATTAGACGCAGGTGATCGACTTGAAGTAAGCGACGTAAAATCAGCTTCTAGCTTGTATAACCTCGTTACTTTCTACCGAGTTGATAGTTTGAATGGAGAAATTACCGAAGACGGTCAAACATATAAACCCGGTGATTCAGGTTATCTCACTCAAGCTTTACTGCGTGCTGAACAAGATGTCTTGATTCGCGGACAGGGCGAAAGCAGCAATACCATTGAGGGTAACGGTGCTTCCTTTACTTCTGCAACTGATGGTTTCTATGCACCGATGTTGATTGCTAATGGTGGTAATCTCAATGATGTTTTAGATGTCCTAGAAGTTAACGCTTCTAATACCATTGGTAGTGACATTAGCAAAATTGCCGCTTACTTTGCCTTTGGTGCTGCTAATGCTACCAATGATGGTGAAAAAAGCAGTGGTCACTTCAGAAGTTCTGGTGATACCTTATTTATTGAAGATTTACATTCTGCGGTTCGTGGTAGTGGTGAACCTGACTACAACGATCTCAGCTTCACAGTAAACATTGTCTAAACTACTTTAATCTCTTTTTTAATCATCTACCTCTGTCACGGGGTAGATTTTTTTATCGGTTTTGTGCGCTTGAGGCTTCAAGTTTTGTCTAGCTCTTGACAAAACTTGGATTTTGTGGTAGAAACTGGACGATCGCCCGTTAAAACCGCTAGAAAAGGCGAAATTCAGACTATTTTTTGACGTAAAAACTCAGTAAAATCTAAAACCTCTTGTTGTTTATCTAAGGGTAAAATGCGTAAATTTTCGAGAATATACTGCTCAATATTATTCTCAATGTTAAAAGGTTTTAGCTCTGCTAAAAGATCATTTCCTAAACCATGATGGTCCCAAAAATTTGCTTCTTCTGCTTCATTGTTAAAGACAGGAACTTCCGAAAAATTCTTGATTTCTGACATTTGATTTTCCCTTGATTTAGCCATGAAAACTACCTCCGATAACGTCTTTTTTCTTTATTTGTAGCATCACGAGCCGTAATAACTCTAATTAAATTGTTTCTACGAGTAAATACGATAAATAACACCCTTCCTTGGTTAGATTTTCCTAAAACCGCCCATCTTGGCTCATTTTCCACTTGATAAGCTAGAGTTCCGATTTTTCGAGGATCAAATAAAGCCTCTTCTACCTCTTCTGATATAACATTATGTCGCGCAATATGACTAATATTAGCTGTATCCCAATCAAAAGTTGTCAAAGCTAATTTCTCCTTTAATAGTAGAATGATTAATAATAGACTGGCGAAATCCCCATGTATGTATGTAAAAAAAAATCATTTTATCCCACCTTTGGTTGACTAAATTCAAGGGGATAAACTTCTTCTTCTGCCAACCATGATGCATATAACAAGGATTGACGAATATCCTCTAATTCTAAATCTGGATATTCCTCTAAAATCTCTTCATTTGGTTTACCATTTCCCACTAAATTAAGAATTAAAGAGACTGGTATTCTCATCCCTCTGATGCAAGCTTTTCCGGCCATAATATGGCGATCGAAGGTGATTCTATCTAAATTTTTTAACATGGTTGAGATTTCTCCTGTCTAGGGACTTATTTCCTTTACTACTGTTATATAGCATTCCTAAATAGGTTGTAAAATTCGATCCCCCTAACCCCCCGCGACTTCGGGCTGGGAAACCGTTTCATTCTCAAATTTTTGACAGCTTAAAAGCCCCATTTGCTCAGACTTTTAGGGCATTTTTAGACTTAAAACTTCCCGAATCGCGAGGGGGGGACATCATTATAAATCGAAAATATTTAATCAAAACACCAATTAATAGTAATCTTAGTAGGGGTGAACGGCCGTTCACCCCTACACCTTACCTTACTGAGCCCGCTTTGGACTTAAGTCCAAATCACGAATTGCGGCTAACCCACCCTACCAACTATGGTAGGGGTCAACAGTTTTTGACTATTACTACCAATCACCAGGACGGGAGAGCCAATGGGAGTAGAGACTATTCCTGAAATGGACACTAATGTTCCCGTTTTAGCTCAATCTCACAAAATAATTGTTAGCTAAAATGAAATTAGGGTAGCTGTTTTTTTGTTGATAGCATATACTAGACTAGGAAAATTAGAAAATAATCAGAAAATGGCCACAAAAGATGTAGTTATGCCTTTAAATGCTTACGCGAATAGCAAAACCCTTGATATTCAAGAAGTGGGTATTGTTCTTAGTGTGAAAAATCTCAATCCCCAAGTTATTAATCCCGATTTTCTGAAAATGAGCGGAGTGCTACCAGGTGACTGGGAATTGGATAAAAATCCCGTCGTTAATAATCGTTTAGTACAATTGACTTTTAAAAACGGTGTTAATATAGTTGCTCAAGCAGGAAGTGTCACCTTTTCTCAATCTGTTAATCCCAAAAATGAGCAACCTCTTTTAATTGGTGAAGTCGCTACTCGCTATGTCGAAAAATTGCCCAATGCCGAATATCAGGGAGTTGCCATTGCTCCTAAAAATGTACTTGCTTTTGGTGAACAACAAGATGCCAGTAAAAAATACATCGTTGAACAATTATTGGCATCCGGTGACTGGCGTAATGTCGGTCAAGGTATTATCCAAGCTAATTTGAATATTGCTTATCAGATGGCTAAATGTCAGTTAAACATCAGTATTAATCAAGTTAACTTACAACAACCCGATAAACCCGATATCTCCGGTTTATTATTTGCAGGTAGTTTTAATTACCCTATTACTAACGCCACCGGAGATCAATTAATTGTTCAAATGAAAGAGGCGATCGCCAATTGGGACAATGATTTAAAAACCTTCCAAGAAGTCATTAACCAGAAATTCCTAGGAGAACCAGAAGCGATTTTCCCTTCTACTATTATGGATATTAGTTAGTTGACAGTTGGCAATTGATAGTTAATAGTTGATAATTAACCATTGTCAATTATTAATTGTCAATGGTTAATTGTTAAGATATGACATCATTGTCTAGTAAGCTGTATTAGAAAAAATTATTATGGGTTCTGTTTTAACCATCGGTGATAAAAAAATAACTGAAACAAATTTATTTGAGCTCATGGCCGAACATCAACTGTTACCCCAATTGGTGAGGGAACTGATTATTGATGAGGCGATCGCCGAAATAGACTGTACAGAAGAAGAGCAAAATCTAGCTCGTCAACAATTTATACAACAAAATAAAATTACCTCAGAAGAACAAATCGAGGCCTGGGCAGCCAGTCAATGGATGAGTCGAGATCAACTCGACAAAAGGATTTTGCGCGCTTTAAAAGTGGAAAAATTCAAAGAACTTAGATGGGGAAGTACCCTAGAATCCTATTTTCTCGAACGTAAAGGACAGTTAGATCAAGTTGTCTATTCTCTCATTAGAACCCAAGACGCAGGAATAGCACAGGAATTATATTTTCGGATTCAAGAAGATGAACATTCATTCGCCGAAATAGCCAAGGAATTTTCCCAAGGAGCGGAGGCCAAAACAGGGGGAATAGTAGGACCGGTGGAGTTAAATGTACCACATCCCAAAATTGCCAAAATGTTGACATCCAGTCAAGGGGGGCAACTTTTACCACCAACGAAAATCGAAAACTGGATTGTTATAGTTAGATTAGAACAGTTTGTGTCTGCTCAATTAAATCCCCAAATGCGCCAAAGATTATTACAAGAAAAATTTAATCAATGGTTAATGGATAAAATCCAAAATCATGTCAGCTTCACCAAATCTGAACCAGTTACATTAACCAAGTAAGGAAAATGGAATATACAACAACAGCGATCGGCGATTTTTTGGCCAATTTACCCATCTTAAGTGAATTATCCCCCGGAGACATCAGCAAATTAGCTGATAAAATTCAATTATTACGTTACCGTATGGGTCAAGTAATTGTCGTGCGGGACAAAATGCCCTTACAAGTATCGATTATCTATGAAGGAAAAGCCCGCTTATTGGGCTATGATCCTCGTAGTCAAATGCCCTCAACCTTAGAATTATTAACCCCCGGCAGTTTTTTAGGAGCAATTAACCAAATTCGTGGCGTAGCTTGCGAAACGGCGATCGCCTCCACAGAAGTGATTGCTTTAAGTATTAATAACCAGGACTTTTTCGAGCTAATCGACCAATATCCCCAACTAAAAAAACAATTTAAAAATAGTCCCTCCCTGCTCGAAGTATTTGACCTGATTGGTTATCAATTAGAACAACAAGCAAAAGGAGAAGGCAACCTCAAAGAACTAGCACAAAAAATCCTACCAGAAGGGGAAATCTATCATCTCAACCCTGGAACCATTCAAATTAAAGATCATCCTAGCTTACAAGATGACAATCGAATTTGGTTAGTCAGTGGGGGTAGTATCACCGACACACCATTAGGTAGTTATCTGTATATAGAAGCGGGACAAAAAAATATTTTCGTCAATAAAAACGCTCGTTTAGTAGGTTTTCCTGTCAGTGCTTGGGCAGAATTAGAAAGCATGGCCTCAGAAACCGTGGTATCAGAATCGGCGATCACCACCTCAGCACCCAGCGCAAATCAAGTCAAAGAAAGCATCCTTGAACCAGATCCATTTTTTGAAGACGAAAAAAACGAACAAGAAGAAGAAGACATCCCCTACGCTCAAGTCGAGTTATTAGGCCAAAATTATCAAGCTCACAGCGAAGAAGAAGAACAACAACCAAGAAAAGAAAAATATCCCTATTACAGAGGAAAAGGCTCCTTAGAAGCTGGAGTCGCTTGTTTTCAGATGATTAGTAAATATTTCGGAATGCCCTTCCGTAAAGAAGTTATTAATCGCGTACTCAACGAACAAATGCAACGTACAGGGTCCATTACCATGCCATTATGTGGCGCAGTAGTGGAATTAATGGGGTTGCAAGGGCAATTGGTAAAAGTGCCAACTTCAGCTTTTACCCGTCTGAGTCCACCGGCCTTAATTCGCTGGCAAGATCAATTGGTGGTGCTTTACGAATGCAACGAAAAAAACATCGTTATCGGTGTACCCGCCAAAGGGGTACTAAAACTGAAACCGCAGCAATTCCTGGATACTTGGGAAGAAGACGGCCAAGTATTACTGCTGAAAACAACCAAAGATACCCCCCAAGAAAGATTTGGTCTGAGTTGGTTTATACCTTCGATCATCCAATATAAACGGGTGTTAATCGAAGTATTCATAGCCTCCTTTTTTGTGCAGTTATTCGCCTTGGCCAACCCCTTAATGATCCGGATCATCATTGACCAAGTAATTGCCCAAAATAGCGTCAGCACCCTGAACGTAATTGGTACATTCCTAGTCGTTTTGGCGGTTTTTGAATCCTTGTTAACGGCCTTGAGAACCTATCTATTTGTCGATACCACCAATCGCATTGACATGAGTTTAGGTTCAGAAATTATTGATCACCTGCTGCGTTTGCCTTTGCGTTATTTTGAAAAAAGGCCAGTGGGTGAAATTTCCACCAGAATTAACGAATTAGAGAATATTCGTCAGTTTCTGACCGGTACAGCCTTAACAGTAGTATTAGATGCCATCTTTTCAGTCATTTATATTGTTGTAATGTTAATCTTTAGTCCCCTCCTGACAGCGGTTGCGTTGGGGATTATTCCGGTTTTCGTGGTCCTGACCATTATTTTTTCACCGATAATTCGGAAACAATTGCGCACAAAAGCTGAACGCAACGCCGAAACCCAATCCCACCTAGTGGAAGTCATGACCGGTATTCAAACCGTAAAAGCTCAGAATATCGAATTAAAATCCCGTTGGGAATGGCAAGAACGTTATGGTAGGTATATATCCGCGAGTTTTAAAACCGTAATTACCTCCACCATTGCCAGTAATACCAGTAGTTTTTTAAATAAACTCTCGGCTTTGTTGATTCTGTGGGTGGGTGTTTATTTAGTGCTCGAAGGTCAATTAACCCTGGGGTCCATGATTGCCTTCCGGATTATTTCTGGTTATGTCACCACACCAATTTTGCGTTTAACCCAACTGTGGCAAAACTTCCAAGAAACGGCACTTTCCTTAGAACGTCTGGCCGATATTGTTGATACACCCCAAGAATCGGAGAAAGATAGAACTAATATTCCCATGCCCTTAGTTCAAGGTGCCGTTAAATTTGACAATATTTCCTTCCGTTTTAAACCCACCGGTCCATTGAACCTTTATAACGTCAACGTTGACTTTGAAGCGGGGACATTTGTAGCGATTGTGGGTTCATCCGGAGCGGGAAAAAGTACCTTAACCAAACTGATTTCCCGTCTTTATGAACCAGAAGCAGGAAGGATTTTAATTGACGGTTTTGATATTAACAAAGTGGAACTATATTCCCTGCGTCGTCAAGTGGGCGTAGTTCCCCAAGATACCTTGCTTTTTGATGGCACCATTCAGGAAAATATCGCCCTGACTAACCCAGATGCTACCACCGAAGAGATTATTCGGGCCGCTCAAGTAGCCGCAGCCCATGAATTTATCATGAACTTGCCGAATGGATACAACACCATGGTGGGAGAAAGGGGAGCATCTTTATCTGGGGGACAAAGACAACGGATTGCGATCGCCCGTTCAGTGCTGCAAAGACCAAGGATTTTAGTCTTAGACGAGGCCACCAGCGCCCTTGATTATGCCACCGAACAGCAAGTTTGTCTTAACCTGAGTGAAGAATTTAAAGATACCACCGTGTTCTTTATTACTCACCGTTTAGGCACAATTAAAAATGCTAATGTTATCGTAATGATGGATGCTGGTTCTGTAGTAGAACAGGGAACCCATAACGAACTGATGGCTGCTAAAGGTCGCTATTATTACCTATACCATCAGCAAGAATCAAAAATGTAATTGTTAGTTGACAGTAAAGGCGAACGGTCGTTCGCCCGTACAATATTTTGGTAGTTGATAATGTGTTTTAACTATCAAAGATTCACTTTTAATTATTTGATCACCAATAAATTAAATAACAAGTAAAAAATTATGAATGGTAACTATTCCAACGGCAATAACAGTAATGGAAATATTAAATCAATAGGTTTACAGGGAAGTAAAGGTAATGCTAAAAGCAATTTAATGATTAAACCTCCCCAATCAAAAAGCGATCGCAACTTTACCCCCAAAAGAAAAAATTTTGATCAAGCAGTCGTCCTTAAGCAATCGCCGGTATGGTCAAGAGCCATCCTCTGGAGTATCATGGGAGTGTGTACCTTTTCCCTAGGTTGGGCTTCTATTGCACAAATGGAGCAGGTAGTTGTAGCTAGAGGGCAATTAAAACCCGAAGGATCAGTCAAAGAAATACAAGTTCCTCTCAATGGGGTGGTGGAACAAGTGTATGTAGAAGACGGAGATACAGTTGAAGAAGGGGAACTATTATTTATCTTGGACTCGACAACGGCCAAAGCTGAACTTCAATCCTTGAAAATCATTCGCCGTTCCTTAGAACAAGAAAATCAATTTTATCGCGCCTTAATGAGCTCTACCCTCAATATGGCACAACTAGAACAGGCGATCGCCGAATTAAAATTACCTCCGGAAATTGCCCTATTGGCCCGTAACCGAGTCGCAATTCAAGAAGAAAATCGCCTTTACCGAGCCGAAGTGGGTATAATGGACAATAATGGTTTTGATCCCGAACAAATTGGCCGTTTAAAAGCCAGACAAAGGGAATTAGATTCCCGCAGTATTGCCGCCGATTTAGACATCTCCCAATTAGAAAAACAACTAGCCCAAGTTCAGGTTCAGTTAGCAGACTCTAAAGCCAAATTAGCCACCAATAGAATAGTTTTGGAGCAAATCAGGGTTAAGAATCAACAAAATTTTGATCAAGCTCAAGCAAGTTTAAACCTAGAACAAAGTATTCTCGATGATATTTCACCCTTGGTGGAAGAAGGAGCTTTAGCTGCTATTTCTGCTCGTAAACAGAAACAAGAAGTTAACGATCGCCTAGCCAAAATTGTAGAAATAAAAAATAATGGTAAAATCGAATATGATCGCCAACAACAGGAAGTTCAATCGGGTTTAGCGGAAATTGATCGCCTCCTCGAAGAACAACAAAGACTAATCATCGCGATTCGACAAGGAAATGCTAATTTAATCAATACCCAAGCTGTCTCAGAAAAAGACGTGCGCGATCGCCTGGCGGCTAATCAACAAAATATCGCCAACATTGACAGTCAACTTGGCAAAGTTATCAGAGATAATGAAAACCGTATGGCCCAAAGTGATAGCCAAATCAGCAGCAGCGAAGTTACCTTGAAATATCAAGAAGTACGCGCTCCGGCTGCGGGAACAATCTTTGATTTAAAAGTATTTCCAGGTGCAGTACCAAATCCAAATGCACCGGAAAAAGCAGTTAAAATCGTTCCCGATGAGAAATTAATCGCTGAAATTTATATCAATTCCAAAGACATTGGTTTTGTCCATGAAGCCATGAAACGCAAAAACCAAAATGGTAATCCCTTAGTCGCAGATGTGCGTCTTGATTCCTTTAGTTACAGTGAATATGGGGATATTAAAGGTGAAATGATCTCCATTGGCTCAGATGCTTTACCTCCTGAACAACCCCTATATAATTACTATCGTTTTCCGGCTAAGATTCGTTTAGACAAACAAGGAATAGATGTGAATGGGGACACGATGACCCTTGGCATTCAATCGGGTATGACAATTAGTGCTAACATCAAAATCCGCGAACAACGTACCGTTTTAAGTCTCCTTACCGAATCCTTCACCAAAGAAGTGGAAAGCTTAAAACAAATGCAATAAACAGTTGATAGTTGATAGTTGACAGTTGATAGTTGATAGTTGACAGTTGACAGTTAATAGTTAATAGTTGAGAGTAGGGGCGCAATGCTTGCGCCCGTGCAATAGTTAATAATCAATAGTTGATAGTTGACAAGAAATACTAATTATCAATTATAGCATTTTTAGTTGACATTTTACCTCTCTTTCCCCCTCTCCCCTTGGGATGAGGGGGGTAGGGGGGTGAGGGGTAGATAACATTTAATCAGAAAATGCTATATCAATTATTAATTGTTAATTACCTATAACCATTTATGCTTAAAATTGTAAATTAATTAATCTAAATAAATAATCAAAATGACTACAGAAAATCGTTCTGAAGATACTACAGTAACTGATCGCGAACCAACTAGCAGCGTTAATTTAACTCCGGCGGAAAGAGAACAAGCCGCCAATATAGCAAGAACTCCCCAAGGTCAAATTATTGGGGATGACCTCATTTTAATTTCCGCCGAACAACAAAAATTTATTGCCGAAGGAGGCGACGCCAACGATTTTCAAGCCAGTAATAGCGCAGTTCAAACTCAAGGCGATCGCATTTTGGTTCAAGCCGTAGCTAAAGACGACATAAATTTATTAGTCAAAGACCTAGAAAAACTAGGCGTAGAGGACATTTCCAGCTATGG
This sequence comes from Synechococcales cyanobacterium S06, assembly GCA_011391125.1. Classification (GTDB taxonomy): domain Bacteria; phylum Cyanobacteriota; class Cyanobacteriia; order Cyanobacteriales; family JAABRE01; genus JAABRE01. The sequence continues at coordinate 28,250 of JAABRE010000024.1, read as the reverse complement.
GAAAGTGGCCGCTGGTTTTATTCAAATCAGTCAATTAGCTAATTTAAGCGGTTTAGCCACCATTCAATTTGCCCAACCAGCCTACAAAGGTTTCACCAGAGCAGGAAAAGTCACTTCCCAAGGTGACAAAGCAATGCAATCCGATGTCGCTAAAACTGATTTTGAAGTCGACGGAAGCGGCATTAAAATTGGTGTAATGTCCGACAGTTATGATAATCTCAAGGGAGCAGATGCAGATGTTACCAGTGGAGACTTACCAGACTCCGTCACAGTTTTAAAAGACATAGAATCCGGCGGCAGTGATGAAGGTAGAGCCATGGCACAAATTGTCCATGATGTCGCTCCAGGAGCTGACTTATTTTTCAGAACCGCCTTTATTAGTGCCGTGGATTTCGCCAATGGCATTGGGGAATTAGTAAGCGCAGGTGCTGATATCATCGTCGATGATGTGGCCTATTTTGAGCAGCCCTTTTTTCAAGATGGGATTATTGCTCAAGCCGCCAGTGACGCTGCAACTTCGGGAGTAGCCTATTTTTCCTCTGCGGGTAATAGTGGTACAGACTCCTACGAAAGTGCCTTTAATCCTGGTAATAACTACCCAGTCGGGTTTTTTAGCGGTGCTTTTTATGGTGGTGTCGCCCACCAATTTGACGAAAAAGGTGACGAATTACAGGAATTTATTCTGGAATCGGGAGAAAGTATTCTCCTCAGTTTTCAGTGGAATGATCCTTTTATCTCAGCTGGATCAACCGGAGCAAGTCGTGATTTAGATATTTATGTACTAAATGCAGCAGGTACGGAAATATTGGCGAGTAGCGCTAATCAAAACGTCGGTAAAGATGCAGTGGAAGTCCTCAGTTTTGTCAACGATACCGAAACGACAGGCACTTACAACCTAATGATCGTTGATAATACTACCATTGATGGCGATCAAACAGCTCCCACCCTGATTAAGTATATTGATTTTAACGGTGATACTGAATTTACCGAATATACCACCGATAGCCCCACAGTTTTCGGTCATCCTAACGGACAAGGTGTTGCAGGGGTTGGAGCGGCAAAATACCAAGAAACTCCCGCATTTGGGCAAAATCCACCGCTTTTAGAAGATTTTTCCAGTGTGGGTGGTATCTCCATTTATTTTGATAGAGATGGTCAAGTTTTAGCCGAGCCAATAATTCGTCAAACTCCCTTGATTGTTGCACCTGACGGGGTTGATACGACCTTCTTTGGTAGTCCAGATTCAGATCAATCAGGATTTCCTGAATTTTTCGGCACTTCTGCTGCTGCTCCCCACGCTGCCGCAGTTGCTGCTTTAATGCTACAAGCGGCCGAGAAAAAGTTGACTTCTCAAGAAATCTATGATGCCTTGGCGAATACAGCCATTGACATGGAGTCGGACGGGTTTGATGTTAAGAGTGGTTATGGTTTGATTAATGCTAAAGAGGCAATTTTTGCGGTTAAACCTGATATTACTTTAACCGGTGATGATGATAATAAGGTGGTTGAAGGACTGTCTTCTGAATATCAAATAAAACTTAATACTCAACCGAGTGCAGATGTTACGATTAATTTTCAGGTTGATACTAATAAAATCAGCCAAATTTCTCCGGTAACATTTACTCCTGATAACTGGAATAATGAGCAAACAATTTCCTTTTCAGCAATCCAAGTTACGGGTAATGATGCTACTGTTATTAAACCGATTGTAACCTCGACGGATACTCAATATTCGGGAGTTACTTTAGATGATTTCATTGTGACAATTATTGACAATGAATCCCCCGGAGTGAGTATTTACAGAAGTAATGGTAGTAACGATATTAGTGAAGAAGGAGCAACTGATACTTTTCAAATTGTATTAAATAAAGCTCCAGCTCCAAATTCTGAAGTAAAAATTAATATTGCTTTCGATTCAACTCAAGTTAATCTTGATCAGGAAACTGTTACTTTTACATCAGAAAATTGGAATCAAAAACAGGTAGTTAGCATTACAGCAGTTAATGATAATATTGCGGAAGGTGATCATAATAGTAACATTAATTTTCAAGTAACTCCTGATCCTGATCCTGATAGTGATAGTACCTATCAAGGAATAGAAATTGAACCTCTGATTGTTAATATTATTGACAATGATTTTGCTGGTGTTACTGTTCAGTTAAATGCTGATGAGAAAACTGTAGATGTCACAGAAAGTGGTTTAGTTACTAATTATCAAATAAGGCTTAATAGCCAACCCAAGCAAAATGTAACCATTGACTTAACAAAAGATGGTCAAATTGAGTTGTTAAATGGCGAAAATGTACTTAATTCCCTCACTTTTACTCCTAATAATTGGGATGTTTTTCAGACAGTGGCGGTTAAAGCAATTGATGATGAAACTGAGGAAGGATTACACACCAGTTTAATAAATTATACGATCAATACCACGAGTTCTCCTGATTATTTAGATGTCAAAATACCTGAGACTAAAGTTAATATTGTCGATAATGAAACCTTTGGTATTACTGTTATTCCCGTCGAAAATTTAACGGTTATTGAAAACGGGGAAAATGGGGAAGATTCTGCTACCTATAAGGTGATTGTAAATAAAGAACCTTCTACAAATGTTAATCTTACTTTAACACCTTTGTTAGAAAATCAAGGATTAGAACCTGATCAGACAAATTTAACTTTTTCTCCTAGCAATTGGAATCAATTTAAAACAGTTACGGTAACTGCTGTTGATGATGATATAGCAAGGGGCGATCGCACTGAGGAAATCAAATATACCATTAACCCGAATAGTGCTCCTGAATATCGCACTATTAGCGTTAATCCTGTTAAGATTGACGTAAAAGATGATGATAAAATTGGTTTAGAAGTTAGTGGAAAAGTAGCTGTTTCAGAAGCAGGAACAACGGGTACTTACACCTTAAACTTAAAAAGCCAACCTAGCGAAAATGTCTTCATTGAAGTTGTTACCGATGACCAATTACAATCCATTATTCCTCTTACTTTTACCCCCGAAAATTGGACCACACCACAAACAGTTACAGTAAAAGCGATGGATGATAATTTAGTAGAAGATACTCCTCATTTAAGTGTTATAAAACATTTTGCTAGGAGTGAAAGTGCTACTGAATATTTAGCACTTTCACAAACTAATTTGAGTGTGGAAATTACTGATAATGATCAACCCGGTGTAATTATTGAGGAAACAGAGGGAAATACCACTGTTATTAAGGGTAAAGCAATTGATACCTATTTAATGTATCTCAATAGTCAGCCTGAAAGTGATGTTACAGTTAATATTACAACCGATAATCAATTACAAAGTATTACTTCGGTAACTTTTACTCGTCAAAATTGGAATCAACCCCAAACAATTACCGTAATTCCTGTTAATGATAATTTAACCGCAATTACCCAAAGTGTTATTCAACATGAAGTATCTTCTGATAGTGATTCTGCTTTTGTTAATACCCTAATTGATGATGTTACCGTTAAGATACAAAATGATCCCAATGCTGGTCTTTTTCCTAATAATAAAGACAATAACAAAGACGGAATTTTAGACAGTGAACAAAGTAATGTTTACTCGATTTTAACAACTGAAAATTCCACTAATCCGAATGATGTTTTTACAGTTGTTTCTCCCAAAAATTCCCTTTTAAATACTGTGGAATTTCTCCCAAATCCGGGTACAGAATCCACCACAAATCCCGAAAATAATGGCGTTAATTTTCCCTTAGATTTCCTTAATTTACAGGTAATTAATTTTCAGGAAGAAGCAGGTTTAATTAGTTTATTATTACCAAATTCTGCCGATGATCAAGATTTTAATACCTATTGGACGTACCAACCAACCATTAGCAATAATCGAGATCATTGGGAAAGTTTTATCTCTCAAAGTGGGAAGGGAGCTAAGTTTTTTGATACTGATAATAATGGTAATCCGGATTTGGTTTTACTCCATGTAATTGATGGCCAAAATGGTGATGGAGATTTAACTAAAAACAATACGATTGTCCATCAAGGTGCTCCTGGAGTTGTTAATAATGACGTAACTTTAACTAGGGGTAGTGACAAGGTTTTTCAGTTAAATAGTGCTAATCAACAAGCAGCTTATTTGGATTTTACCCGCGTTTCTACTAATAGTAATGACACCACTGAAGTCGGAGTTTTTGTCGTCGATTCGGAAAATAAGGTCAATGGAGTCGCTCCCACGGATGGCAATTTCCTTGATCAAGCTTTAAATTCAGCTACAGTGATTTTTTCATCTTTGAACCGCAATTCTAATGGTGAAGTACAAGGTATGGACTTGAATCGCCAACTTCAATATGCCTCTGGCGATCGCCTCGCTTTTTACATCATTAAAAATGACACCACTGATACTTTTCAGCAAGGTGGCGGAAATCCCAATAATGTGTTTTTCAGCATTACGGAAGCAAATCCCGATTCCTTTGACCATGTCAAAATCAACAATATCAGTGACAATCAATTTGATCTTAGCTGGGAAACTTCAACGGCAGGTTTAGATTTGTCTTTTGATGACTTGGTGATGACTGTTCAATTGCAGGATACTGCACCCCAGTTAGAACAATTAATCGCTAATTACCAAGGACAAACCGAGGGGGAATTGATTGATTTAAGCAACGTTCCAGGGGAAAAAGTGCAAGCTAATTTTGAGATCATTCGCAGTGAAGCCAGTTACAACAACCATGGCGGTTTATACAAGATTGAAGATGCCCAGGGAACTGTCGTTGATCCTCTCACCGGTCAAAAGTTGACCCCCGGACAATCTGGTTATGCTCAAGCAGCCGTACGCCAAAGTCAACAAAGCGAGAACGGAGCTAGTTTCTCCGCGCGTAGTGGTGGCGGAATTACTGCAATTCTTGACGGCCATAGTCTCTACGCTCCTTTCCTCATTGCTAATGGTACTCCGGATCAACTTTTAGACAGTAATTCGGGTAATGATCCCCAAGTCTATTTTGCCTTTACTCAAGGTAATCGGGATGGTGTTGATCACGTGCGCTTACTCGGCGATAATAGTTTTGGTTTTGAAGACTTTGCCAATGGAGGCGATCGAGATTACGATGACTTAATTTTTCAGGTTAAGTTTGAGGTAGTTTAATTTTTTGGGGGAGGGAAACTCCTGCCCTCAAAACGCTATAATTGGGCAGATTGAGAAGCTAAGATTATTCGAGATACTCTTTAATCCGCAACACAAAAATGTTATTTTTACTAACAGACTTTTTCACTTGAAATAATGGAATTATCAGAAATTAAGAAACAAATCGCCGAAATCACCTCACACCTGGGGAAAACCCAGGACTATCTTTGACTTACCTTTACTTAATGCTAAAATTAGCGATTTAGAACAGGTGGCCAGTCAATCTGATTTCTGGGACAATACAGATAACGCTCAAAAAATTCTTCAGGATTTGAACGGTTTTAAGTCCAATTTAAACCAATATTATGACTGGTCAAATACCCTTGAAGATACAAGAGCGATCGCTGAACTCCTTGATATGGAAGAAGATCAGTCACTTTTGACTGAAGCTGAAATTAATTTGACTCGCTTAAAAAAAGAATTAGAACGTTGGGAGTTACAGCAATTATTATCTGGTCCCTACGATGCTCATGGTGCTGTTTTAACCATCAATGCTGGTGCTGGTGGCACAGATGCTCAAGATTGGGCGGAAATGCTGCTGCGTATGTATAGTCGCTGGGGTGAACAACAAGGGTATAAAGTCCATTTGGCCGAATTATCCGAAGGTGAGGAAGCAGGGATCAAATCGGCCACCCTGGAATTGGTTGGCCGTTACGCCTACGGTTATCTCAAGGCCGAAAAAGGTACTCATCGACTGGTCAGAATTTCCCCTTTTAATGCTAATGATAAACGACAAACTAGCTTTGCTGGGGTCGAAATTATGCCAATTTTGGAAAATGAAGCCCTTAATTTGGATATTCCCCCAGAGGATTTAGATATTTCGACCACTCGCTCCGGGGGTAAGGGTGGGCAAAATGTCAATAAGGTGGAAACTGCCGTTCGAGTTGTTCACCTTCCCACGGGAATTGCGGTGAAATGTACCCAAGAGCGCTCCCAGTTGCAAAATAAGGAAAAGGCGATCGCCATTTTGAAGGCCAAATTATTGATTGTTTTACAGGAGCAAAAAGCCAAGGCGATCGCTGAAATTCGCGGCGACATGGTGGAAGCAGCATGGGGAAATCAGATTAGAAATTATGTATTTCATCCCTATCAAATGGTCAAAGATTTGCGTACAAATACGGAAACAACTGCTATTAATGATGTTATGAATGGGGAGATAAATGCTTTTATTGAGGCCTATTTACGACAGTCAAATTAGTTAGGAGAAATAAGGATTTTATGAATACTAAATTAATAGATTCACTAATTACTATTATCGATTCCCTTAATCCGACAGAAAGAAACCTTTTGGAACAAAAATTAGGGAATTTACCTAGACAAAATCAGCTTAATCCATCAGAAATGACGGCCAAAGATCGCTTAAAATCGATCCAAAATTGGGACGAGAATCATTCTTCTACTATACTTTTGTCAGATTTTGCGGTTAGTAGAGAAGGAATTTATCAAGAGGATGATATAGATGAACTGTTTGTTAGATACTATAGCATTTTCAGATTAAATGAGATACAACCCCTCACCCCCCTACCCCCCTCATCCCAAAGGGAGAGGGGGAAAAGAGTCCTCATAAATTTGGCAAGTGCTATAATATAATTTTAAGACTATTTTTATTTAACAGAACAAGACGCTAATTATTATTTGACTCATCAAAATTTGATTTAATTTTGGAGAACTTGTACTCGTCCTCTTGATAAAAACGGGTTAGGAATGGATATAAAAGAAGCAGAAAAGGAGTTATCTGACTTGGAAAAAATGTTTTTAATCTTACCAGATACTCCTGAAACCTATCAAGAATGGCGCAAATTAGTTATTACTTATAAAGTTAAAGGAGTTAATGTTCATGATGCTAGATTAGTCGCTATTATGTTAGTTCATAATCTTACCCATATTCTGACATTTAATAGTCGTGATTTTATGCGTTTTCCAGAAATTACCGTTATTAATCCTACTGATTTTAATAACTTTTAAAATCTTCTTAAAATTGTCTTTTAAATTGTCAAAACCCTCACCAGAAATTCATTTTTCGGTAAATTTTTAGACGACAAAGCTAAACTATTTCCCTTAAGAATACCCACTTGTTTTTGGGGAATTAAGGTTAGAAAATCCTCCACTTTACTTAACTTACAAACATTAGTATCCGCTGCTTTGGTTAAGTATTGGCTAGGAATCACAATCTTAGGACTCAGTTCCAAAATTACTTTTTTTGCCTCCTCAGCATTGTAATTTTTTTCACCACCACCCACCGGTATAATTAACACATCCGGTTTGGTCATTAAGATTTTTTGTTCTAGGGAAATGGGAGCAGCAGCACCACCTAAATGTAGGATTTTTACGCCACCTTGAGTCCATGACCAAGCGACATTACGACCAAAACGACGGCCTCCTTCTCTGTCATGGTCCATACTAATACCACGCAATGTCATTTCTTTGATTTTATAATCTCCGGGATCATATAAAATTTTAATATCAGTGGGAAAATCATCAACAGACCCTTCATCTAAAAGCTGACTACTAATTAAAATCAAATCAGTTTCTGGCCGTGGCAACTTATAACCAGCAGTACAACCCACATTGGTGAAAGGATTAACTAAAATTTTCTGATTATCACCCGTAAATAAAAAGCAACTATGACCAAACCATTCAATTGTTAAAGTAGGGGGAAGGTTTTGAGCGAAAATTTCTTGACCCCAACTTAAACCTAAACTGGTTAATACACCACCACCTGCACATTGGATAAATTTTCTACGCTGCATAAATACTTTAAATAACTTGGACTCTGAATAATGAAAAATAAATCGTTATTGCCCTTTATCGTTTTTAAATTGGGCCGCGTGCCCAACAACAAACCTATGTTAAAATTTTAAGAAAATTAGCTAAAAGTTGTTTACCAGAATCCGTTAAAATACTTTCAGGATGAAATTGTACCCCTTGAATCTGGTTAAATTCCTTATGTCTTACCCCCATAATTGTACCATCTTCCACCCAAGCCGTAATTTCTAAAACTTCGGGAATCGTCTCACGTTCAATTACTAAACTATGATAACGGGTGGCGGTAAAAGGATTTTCTAAACCCGCAAAAACTCCTTCATTATTATGATAAATTGCTGAGGTTTTGCCATGCATTAAAACCGGAGCACAAATGACATTTCCACCGAAAACTTGACCGATCGCCTGATGCCCCAAACATACCCCTAAAATGGGAATATCTTGGCCTAACTTTTCGATTAATTCGCTAGAAATTCCCGCATCTTCTGGACGACCAGGACCAGGAGAAATTACAATACCATCAGGTTTTAATTGTTTCACGGTTTCCAGATCAATTTTATCATTACGAAAAACCTTAATTTCTTTCGCTACACTAAATTCAGCGCCTAATTCTCCTAAATATTGGACTAAATTATAAGTAAAACTATCGTAATTATCAATAACTAAAATCAAAATTAACTTCTCCTTTTTTTACTCTAATTAAATCTGATTAAATGAATAAAATGATTTGCTATCAACTATCAACTATCAACTATCAGTTAACAGTTGTCAACTGAAAAACGTGGGGTAATAAAATATAACCAGCAACCATACAAGCTGTTAAAGCAGCAATCAACACTGCTCCCGCAGCACAATCTTTCGCAATTTTTGCTAATTCATGGTAAGACTGCTTAACAGTTAAGTCAACCACCGACTCGATCGCCGTATTCAACAGTTCCAAAACTAAGACAATAGCTACAGTTAAAGTAATAATAGCCATTTCCGTCGTTGTCACCTGCAAAATAAAACCCAAACTAAAAGCGATAATAGCGACAAAAACATGAATGCGAAAATTTCGTTGACTAGCATAAGCATAACGTACACCTTGCCAAGCATACTTAAAACTTACCAGCAAATTAGGGGCCACTTGCCAAGCTAATTCCCGTTGGGATTTGGTTTTTGATTCTGACTCCGAGGAAACAGATTGAGTTATCTCTTTGGACATTAATTAATCCGTATAAGTATTTAATATTATAACTTAAGCAATTATACTTATTTGTTGCAAAAGCTGATCTTGTTGAGCTAACATTGCTTCCAAACTTTCATCATCAGGATGGTCCCATCCTAACAAATGTAACAAACCATGGGCAGCCAACCAAGCTAATTCCTTAGTTAAACTGTGGTTTTGTTGCTCTGCTTGTCGAATTGCCGTTTCCACCGAAATCACCAAATCACCTAAATATAAAGGTTCAACATCAGCATTTGGATTTGGAAAATCAACATCCAAAGCAGCGAAGGCTAAAACGTCTGTGGGTTGGTCTTTTTGACGGTAATTGGCATTTAGCTCTTGAATTTCAGCATCGTCAGTTAAACGTAAACTTAACTCGTAACTTGGAGCTTCTTGAAGGTAGGAAGAAAGGTGATTAAGCCATGTTTTAAACCAGTCTTCCCAAGTATTTACAGGTATTTCACTAGGAGTAAGCTCCTCAATGTGAATTTCTATTATTTGATTACTGTTCTCGTTGAATGTCATGATTATCTCACGCAAAGGCGCAAAGGCGCAAAGTTTGGACGCAAAGTTAGGTTTTCTTATTTTGTTAAATAGGATAAACCAACTAATAATCCTAGCAAACCTGTGACAGTTAGGAAAAAATGTTTTAAAGATGTTCCTCTTTTTCGCACCATATTGCGCATTGCTAACTTAACATAGCTATCTTGGGGGGTATTAGTTTCAGTTCCTGGCTCAGTCGTAGGATTAGTCATGGTTGTTAAAAATATCGGGCTAATTTCACAATTGTTAACTATTGTAAACTAATTTAGCAATTGACAATTATTTAGCTTATCTTGTCATTATTTGATCAGTTATCCCGATTTAGTTAAAAACTTAATTTATTAAATTTATGTCACTTTTTCAGATTAATAATTATTATAAAGATTTGGATAATTTAAAGCGTTTTGGTGGTAGTAATAATGAGCAGTCTATTCGGCCTGCTTTTGAAAGGTTACTTAATCATTATTGCCAAAAACGAGATTTTTTATTAGTCAATGAATTATTTATCAAAAGTAAGTTAAATACGAATATTCGCTTAGATGGAATTGTTAAGGATGCTTTACGTTTAGATTGGGGTTATTGGGAAGGTATTAAGTGGATGTACCCCCCTACCCCCCCTTTAAAAGGAGGGAAGTTTGATAATTTAGATCAGGAAATCGCAACAAAACTTAATAACGATGGTTATCCTGACGATAATATCTTATTTGAAGACTCACAAACTGCTGTTTTATATCAGAATGGTCGGGAAATATTGCGGATTTCTATGCAAATCCCGGACCAATTAGATAAGATACTTAATTTATTTCTTGATTATCAACGTCCTGAAGTTAAGGACTTTCGGGAAGCAATTTCTTCTTTTAAACAAGATTTACCTACTATTTTAACTACTCTTAGAAATCTAATTAATCCTTTGGTTAGGTGGGCAATTTCTGGACAAGAAAATGATCAATCTGTTCAGGATGTTAAAATTGCCCACCTTCCACATTTTAAACAAGAATTAAACACATTTTTAGCACTTTGTCAAGAGTCAATTAATCCTGATATTACTGTTAATGATGTTAGGGAAATCATGATTCAACATATTTTAACTGAGGATATTTTTATTAACATTTTTAATGAGGGACAATTTCATCAGGAAAATAATATTTCTAAGTCTTTAAGGGGAGTTTTGGATACTTTTTTTACCGGTGAAATTAAACGCAATACTCTTAAAACTATTAATAATTATTACTCGGTGATTATTAGAACTGCTGCGAATATTGTTAATCACCATGAAAAACAAAAGTTTCTCAAAGTTGTCTATGAAGAATTTTACAAAGCTTATAATCCTTTGACTGCTGATAAATTAGGCCTTGTTTATACGCCCAATGAAATTGTTAAATTCATGCTCGAAAGTACGGATTATTTATTATTTAAACATTTCGGCAAGTTTTTGGGCGATCAGAATGTTGAAATATTAGACCCAGCTACAGGTACAGGTACATTTATCACAGAAATTATCGAATATTTACCAACAAATAACCTTAAATATAAATATAAAAATGAGATACATTGCAATGAAGTTTCGATTTTACCCTATTACATTGCTAACCTAAATATTGAATATACATTTCAGCAGAAAATGGGAGAATATCTTGAGTTTAATAATATCTGTTTGGTTGATACTTTGGATAGTACCATTTTTAGTGGCAAACAAATGGATTTATTCTCCATGACTAAGGAAAATACCCCCCCTTCCCCCCCTTTCAAGGGGGGGTTAGGGGGGGTATATCAAAATGACCGTAAAATTTCGGTAATTATTGGTAATCCTCCCTATAATGCTAAACAGGAAAATTACAGTCAAAATAATGCTAATCGTGGTTATCAAAACATAGATAAACGTATCAAAGATACTTATGTTAAAGAAGGAAGCACTCAAAATCAAATAGTATTGTATGATATGTACACTAGGTTTATTCGGTGGGCAACTGACCGATTAAATAATAACGGAATTATCGCATTTATTACTAATAATTCCTTTATTGATGCACTAACTTTTGATGGTTTTAGAAAGGTTATTGCGGAGGAATTTGATTATGTTTATACGATAGATTTAGGTGGTAATATTCGCGCAGGTGATCAATCTGGTAATGTTTTTAATATTATGGTAGGGGTTGCAATTACTTTTTTCGTGAAAAAATCAGACTCCCCTCACCCTCTGGGAGAGGGGTTGGAGGTGAGGGAAAACTGTCAAATATTTTATAATTCTTTAAATAATTTTAATAGTGGTCAAGAAAAGTTACAATTTTTAGCAAGTCATAAATTTGCTCAAATTCCTTTTGTACATATTACCCCTGACAAAAATGCTGACTGGATTAATCAAGTGGATAATGATTTCGAGGAATTACTACCTTTAATTGACAAAAATGTTAAGTCAGGAAAATCTGATCAAGCAATCTTTAAGTTATTCACAAATGGGTTAAAAACACAAAGAGACGAATGGGTTTATGATTTTTCCGAGGAAAATTTAACGAAAAAGGTGCAGTTTTTAATTAATATTTATCAACAAACCATAGAAGATGACCAATTTAAGGAGAAAAATAACATAAAATGGGATCGGGAATTAAGTAATTATTTAAAGAGAAAAATCAATAAAGAATTTAATCAAGAGCAGATTATTTTCTGTTTATATCGGCCATTTACTAAGCAGTATTTTTATTTTGATAAACATTTTAACGGAATGACTTATCAATGGTTTAATATTTATAATCCACAAAATAAATATATGATAATTCCGGGGTTATCTTCACCTAAAGATTTTCATACTTTAGCATCTAATTATCTTATAGATTTAAACTGTTTACCAGCAGGTTGTCAATGTCTTCCTTTATATACTTATGAAAATGGAGATCGCCTTGACAATATAAGCGATTGGGGATTACAGCAGTTTAGGGATTATTATCAACCCTCACCCCCCCAACCCCCCTCTTTCTCAGAGAGAGGGGGGAGAAGACTTTCAGACAATTCTAGCTCCCCTCACCCTGTGGGAGAGGGGTTGGGGGTGAGGGCTAATCCCCCTACAGAAGAAAAGTTGGGGGTGAGGAAAATAACTAAACTTGATATATTTCATTACATTTATGCTGTGTTACATAATCCGAAATATCGGGAAAAATACGAGCAGAATTTGAAACGAGATTTCCCAAGAATTCCTTTTTATGATGACTTTAATCAGTGGAAAAATTGGGGTAAACAATTAATGGATTTACACTTAAATTATGAGACAATTAAACCTTACCCTTTGCAAATTGTAGAGACGTTACATGCAACGTCTCTACATTCAACCCCAAAACCCAAATTTAAAATAGATAAAACCAAGGGTCAAATAATCATTGATGAGATTACCACCTTAGAAAATGTACCCGAAATTGCCTGGGAATATACACTAGGAAATCGCAGTGCATTAGAGTGGATTTTAGACCAATATAAAGAGAAGAAAATTAAAGATGAAACTATTTCCAAACATTTTAATAATTATCATTTTTCTGATTACAAAGAAACGGTAATCGACTTATTTAAAAAAGTGACTACAGTTAGTGTGGAAACCCTAAAAATTATTACCTCAATGAACAAAGAATAAACTCCCTTTGCGCCTTTGCGTCTTTGCGTGAGAAAACAAATCCTAAGAAATAATCGGTGGAAATTCTAAGGGCAAATTCCCCATTAATCCTTTTCTAAAATCATTTAATAATTGCATTGTCGCCCTTTCTATATCACCTTTAAAACGCTGTTTACCTAAGTTATAAATATACTCTTCTCCTGTCATTTCTAAGGGATTTAATTGGTAACGAATTTCTAAATTATCAGATATATTTAACTCTACTAATAAGTCTATAAAGCGAGCAGTAATTCTTTGATTATCATAGGCTGCTTGGCCAATGTCTTCACAAATGGCTAATTTAATAGCATTTTCTTGGTTATGTAACTTATTGGGAATCACTCCTGGTGCGTCTAAAAGTTCCATTTCTTCGGATAATCTTACCCATTGTAATTGACGAGTGACTCCCGCTTTTCTCGCACTAGCAACGGCTTTTCGCCCTAATAAACGGTTAATTAAAGCTGATTTTCCCACGTTAGGAAATCCGATGACAACTGCTCGCACTGCTCTCGGTAACATCCCTTTTTCTTTTCTTTTTATGTTGATTTGATGCCCTACGTTGTAAGCGGCTTGTTTAATCCCTTTGATTCCTTTACCATCTTTCGCATTCGTAAAATAGGGAACTTCGCCTTGGTCTTTAAACCATTGTTCCCATTCTCGACAAACACTCCCCGGAATCATGTCCATTCGATTTAAAATTAAAATTCGTGGTTTACTGCCAATCCATGAGTTAACATCCGGATGATGGGAAGCTAAAGGGATTCTTGCGTCTAATACTTCGAAAACTACATCAACTTTTTTGAGTTGTTCTTTTAGGTCTCTTTCTGCTTTGGCAATATGACCGGGATACCATTGAATTAGCGCCATAATTATTATTGCTTAATCTGTTAATTATCTATTATTATTTATCTATTATCCTTGATCTGTGAGCTATTATCAACTCTAATTAAAATATTGCGGCGAATTACTCAAACTTTGCTGGATAATATGTTAGTAATTCCCTTAAAGATACAAAAAATTTGTTAATTGTTTAGTCGTACTTATCAGATAAAACTACTATTAAATAAGGGCAAAATTATTAACTAAATGTGGTTTTTTTTGAGCTAAAAATACCTAAATTCAGTTTTTTTTACCTCAAGAAAATTAGCCTCCATGTATTAGCAGGTTGTCGCAATTTGTTTTTAACTTTTTTCTCTCCATTATAAATTAACTTTCTTGAAGTCCCTAAAATATAACTAATAATTAACAAATAATAATGGTTAATTGCTATAATATTTAAACTAATTACTCTGATTTATTTATGTCTCGTCGTCATTTTTTCCAATTAATCTTAATTCCCTGTTTACTTTGGTTAAGTTGGTTTAATTTTACCCCAGAAGCGATCGCTCTTGGCGGAAAACCACCAATCTTAAATCAACCAGCTCCCGAGTTTACCTTGCCCACCAACACGGGTGACGGTAGAATCTCCTTATCCGATTATCGCGGTCAGTGGATTGTGTTATACTTCTACCCCCGGGATTTTACTCCCGGTTGTACCCTTCAAGCAAAACGTTTTCAGCAAGATTTAGCTCAATATCAAGCTAAAAATGCCCAAATTATCGGCGTTAGTGCTGATGATGTCAACTCCCATGCCGAATTTTGTGATTCAGAAGGGCTAAAATTTCCCCTTTTGTCGGACACTGATGGAAAAGTCAGTAAGGCTTACGGTTCATGGATGGGTTCTCCCCTCCGTCATACCTATATCATCGATCCAGAAGGCAACTTGCGTTCCATCTTCATCGGAGTTCAACCAGCCATCCACAGTGCGGAAGTTTTAGCTCGTTTAGACGAGTTACAAGGGATCAGTTAATCATGGATTATCAATTGTAACAATTTTGAGACCTCTGTGTTTCATTTTTTTGTGTAAAGGCTTAATTCATTTATAATTAACCTTTATAATAATTTTGTCTCAAAGACTAGATCAAAAAGGATCATAACAGGTAAATTAATTTTGATTACTTAGTTTGAGTCTGACAGAGATTAAGTGATTGCTGTATTCGATTAAGATAACTTTTTTGAGGAGAACCATGATCAAGCGATTAATTTGGGGATTTGTAGCCACCTTATTTTTTGTATTTCAATGCAATATTGGTAATGCTTCCGCAGTGGAATTGAGTGTTGAAGACAGAACCGTATCTCTCAATGATGGTGGTGACACCGTTGTTTTGAGTGTTAAAGAATATCAACAAGGACAACGAGTTTTCCAAAATAGCTGTTCCTATTGCCATAACGGAGGCCGAACCAAAACTAATCCTAATGTAACCTTAAGTGGTGAAGATTTAGCCCTTGCTGAACCTTCTCGGGATAATGTTAACGGTATCGTTAACTTTTTGAAAAATCCCGGCAGTTATGATGGTGAAACCGACATTTCTGATTTACACCCCAACACAAAACGACTTGATCTATTCCCCGGCATGAGAAATTATACCGATAACGAATTAAAAGCCGTTGCTGGTTATATTCTCGTTCAACCTAAAGTCCGTGGTATTGGTTGGGGTGCTGGTAAAGTATTAAACTAAGCCAACCATGACTGATTTCAAGAGCGGATTTTAAAAATTACCAAGAAATCATCGCCCTAGAGCATTTCTGCTCTGGGGTTACTTTTTTGATAAGGCTATAAGTACCATTAATTAGGAGTAATTCATGAATTAATTTTATAATAAAGGCAAAGATTCCAAGACGATAAATTTATCTAAAAATTATGAATGCAAATATTATTTTTAAAAAATTAGAAAAGCAGGTAATAGACAACAAATATTATCTGCAAAAATTACTGGCCGTTGGCAGTTTTGAGGCCGTATTTATCGCCAATGAATTAATTAGAAATAGATTAATTAGAGCCTTAGCTGTTAAATTAATTATTATTAATCCAACCTACGCCGAAAAACAAATAGACGAATTAATAATCGCAACTAATCTTAAACATCCTAACTTTTTAGACTGTATTACCTGTGGGGAATGTCAATTAAATGGCGTAAATTTTTTCTATTTAGTCATGGAAAAAGCTGATTTTAATTTAGAAGATCAAATTAAACAAAAACTTCTGCCCGAAACCGAAACCGAACAACTAATTCTTGGTTTAGCTAAAGCTTTAAATTATCTTCATAGTCAAACACCTGTAATGATACATAAAGATGTGAAACTACCCAATGTTTTAAAAGTAAAAGATCATTGGAAATTATCCTATTTTGGCCTAGGAAAAACTATCCCACTTAACAATTTTAAAAGTACCATGATCTTAAAAACAATTGGATATCCACCACCGGAAATCTATCAAGGTTATATTTCACCAGCTTGGGATATGTGGTCATTAGGAGTGTTAATATACCAATTATTAACGGGAAAAACCTCAGAAATAGAAACCAATTTAGATTTAATTAAACAAGTAATTTCCGGCCAATCTAACTTAAGTAAATTACCGACTAAATGGCGTATAATTGTCCAAAGATGTTTAGCAATTAACCCGAAACAAAGACTAACTTCGGCTCAATTAATTAATTATATTTATTCTGCTACAATTACAAAAAAAACGCCTCTTGACTCATTTATTCCCCCCAAATCTGAGCTTAAATCACCAGAGATTCAAGAAACAAAACCCCTTCATCAGGAAACTGAAATCACCCCTGAAATTGACTTAGTAAATTTAACTTTTGATTACCAAAAATTAAAATGTTTAGAGACATTAACTGGACATTTAAGTTGGGTTTATGACCTAGCCATAACACCTGATAATAGTAAACTGGTTAGTTGCAGTAGTGATGCGACAATTAAAATTTGGGACCTGGAAACTGGTCAATGTTTAAACACATTAAACGAATCTGATCAACCGATCATTTCACTAGCAATAACACCGGATGGCACTAAAATTATTAGTGGTAGTAAAGATGACACAATCTCAATTTGGGAAATCGAAACCGGGGTTTGTTTACAAACTTTAAAAGAGCATCGAGACTGGGTTTATACCATCGCAATAACCCCAGATGGTACGAGATTTATTAGTGGTAGTGGCGATAATACCATTAAAATTTGGGACTTAGAAGTAGGGATTTGTCTATTAGATTTAACCAAACATACTGAGACAATTCATTCCATCGCAATAACACCAGATGGTAATAAATTTGTTAGTGGTAGTGTGGATAAAACGATTAAAATTTGGAACTTAGAAATAGGGGAATTAATAACAGCAACTTGTCTAAAAACATTAATCGGCCATTCAGATTGGATTTATGTAGTCGCAATAACACCAGATGGTACTAAAGTTATTAGTGGTAGTAGCGATACGACAATCAAAATTTGGGATTTAGAATCCGGAGCATGTTTAAAAACTTTAAGTGGACATTCCTATGCTGTTATTTCCATCGTAATTACTCCGGATAATTCTAAAATTATTAGTGCGAGTAGTGACAAAACTATTAAAATTTGGGACATAGAAACTGGGAAATGTTTAAACACTTTAACTGGACATTCAAAATCAGTTTATTCCCTAGCAATAACAGCTGATGCTAATAAAATTATTAGTGGTAGTTGGGATAATACGATTAAAATTTGGGGTGATCCAATTTATGAATTAAATATGAAGAAATTACCCAGTAAAAATAACCTTAAATCTAGCAAAAATGCTCCAATTATTGAGATTGTTAAACCAGAAATTTGGGAAGATATTAAAACTTTAATTGGTCATGAATATTGGGTAACATCCGTAGCCTTAACACCAAATGCTGATAAAATTGTTAGTGGTAGTGGAGATAACACCATTAAAATTTGGGATGTGGAAACCGGTCAATGTTTAAAAACTTTAAAAGGTTATTCCTATGCTGTTCAATCAGTTTCCCTAAGTGCAGATGGTAAGAAAATTTTTAGTAGTAGTAGCAATAATATTATTAAAGTTTGGGATTTGGAAACCAGTGAATGTATTCAAACTTTAACTGGTCATTCAGAAACAGTTAATTCCGTTGTAATTAGTGCAGATGGGAAAAAAATGATTACTGGTAATGAGGATAATACAATTAAAATTTGGGACTTAAAATCAGGTCAATGTCAACAAATTTTAACCGGCCATTCTGATATTGTTAATTCTGTTGCCATAACTACCAATGGTCAAATAATTGTTAGTGGTAGTAATGATAATTCCATTAAAATATGGGATGTAAAATCGGGTCAATGTTTACAAACTTTAATCGGTCATTCCTTTGCTATTTACTCAGTGGCCATTAGTAGTAATGGTAAGACTATTGTCAGTGGAAGTAGTGATAATAGTCTTAAAATATGGGATGTAAAATCGGGTCAATGTCGGCAAACTTTAAGGGGTCATTCCTATGCTGTTTATGGTGTCGCCATTAACAGGACTGGTAATCTAATTATTAGTGGTAGTGCGGATAAAACTATTAAAATTTGGCAAAAAATGTAACCTCAATTAACAATTTCTGAACACCTATTTTAAGACAATGAACTATACTTTTAAACGTACAATTTACCTTAACGAAACTGATGCAGCCGGAGTAATTTATTTTGCTAATTTACTCATAATTTGTCACCAAGGTTATGAAGAATCCTTAGCAAATTTTGGCATTAATCTTAATAATTTAGTTAAAGAAACCGATTGCGCAATTCCTATTATTCATAGTGAAACTGACTTTTTTAAACCGATTTTTTGGGGCGATCAAATATTAATTAAAATCATCGGTCAATTAATCAATGAAACTGAATTTTATCTAAATTATCATATTTTTAAAACCGAAGGTGAGCGAAAATTAGCACAAGCAAAAACCGTTCACGTTGGTATTAATATTAACACCAGAAAACGCACTAATTTACCAGAAAAAATCTTAACTTGGTTAACTCTGGATAATCTAACATGATCAATATTAATTAATAATTAATTTGTGATTTTTGATACATAATAAATTACTTTTATAGGCAAAATTATTACGGTGGGAAAATTTAGCTCAGATTGGGGTGATTATGAATTATGGTGGTTAGTCAAGAGGTATTTCCGGTAGTTTACTCAACCCTCGGTAAAAATGCTCTAATTACAATGCTACTAGGGCAATATAATCTTAGTATGATCACTAATTTGCAATTATGGCATCGTGGTTTAAGTGATGTTTATTTAGTTGAAACAGAAAATAATAAATATATATTAAGAGTTTCTCATAATTATTGGCGTAATCAGCAAGAAACTGATTTTGAATTGGAATTACTGAAATTTTTACATCAAAATAAATTACCAGTCGCTTATCCCATTTGCACAAAAAATGACGAATTATCTATAGAAATTAACGCTCCCGAAGGCAAACGTTATGCCGCTTTATTTATTTATGCTCCGGGAGAAATCCCATTAGGCGATTTTAACGTTACTCAAAGTAGAAAATTAGGCGAAAATTTGGCTAAAATTCATCAAATTGGTTGCAATTTTCAGAGCGATTTCTATCGTCAACCCTTAACCTTAGACTATTTATTAGATGACTCTTTAAAAATAATTATTCCCTTGTTAAAGGAGCAACATTTTGAAATTAATTATCTACAGGAAACAGCATTTAATATTAAAAATAAAGTCAAAAAATTACCCCAAAATTCTCCATTTTGGACTACTTGCTGGGGTGATCCCCATAGTGGGAATACTCACTTTACCATTGATACCCAATTAACTTTATTTGACTTTGATCAATGTGGATATGGGTGGCGTATTTTTGACATTGCTAAATTTTTTCAAAGAGCAATAAATACGGGAATGACTCGCAAAACTAGAACAGCATTTATGGAAGCATATCAAACAATTAATCCCCTAACTTCTCTGGAATTAGACTTACTAAGATATTTTACTCAAGTTGCCCATATTTGGATGTGGGGCATTAGTATTAATATTGCTATGATTCATAATTGGTGTCTGTTAGATCACAGTTATTTTAATCGTCGTTTACAACAATTAAAAATGCTCACTTGTCACGATTGTGAATTATTTTAATTGTCGGGTGAACCATTAATAATTATTGATCATCTTCATCATTATTTAACAATAAATTGCCCACCTTGTTTGATGAAGGTGGGCAATTTATGATTATTTATCATTTTAACTATTTTCTTAAAATAAATTGCCCACCCTACCATTTACTCATTTACTTAATTGTCAATTGTTAACAACTGCCCTCCTTATATTAAAATATGTAAAGAAACTTAACAAATTATTGAGAGAAAATGCGCGTAGCAATTGTGGGAGCAGGTTTGGCGGGAATGACAACCGCCCTCGATTTAGTTGATGCTGGACATCAGGTTGAAATTTACGAATCTCGACCTTTTGTCGGCGGAAAAGTCGGTAGTTGGATTGACAATGACGGCAATCATATTGAAATGGGACTGCACGTTTTTTTTGGCTGTTATTACAATCTATTTGAGGTAATGAGAAAAGTGGGGGCGATCGACAACCTTCGCTTAAAAGAACATACCCACATTTTCATTAACGAAGGTGGAAAAGTGGGGGAATTAGATTTTCGTTTCATTACGGGCGCACCTTTCCACGGTTTAAAGGCATTTTTTACCACTTCCCAACTTTCGGCCGCCGATAAAATTTTCAACTCTTTGGCGTTAGGTACAAGTCCCATTGTGCAGGGTTTAATCGACTTTGAAGGAGCGATGAAAACCATACGCAATTTAGATTCCATCAGTTTTGCTGACTGGTTTAGACAACACGGCGGCAATAATAACAGTTTAAAACGAATGTGGAATCCCATCGCCTATGCCTTGGGATTCATCGACACTGAAAACATCTCCGCGCGTTGTATGTTAACGATTTTCCAATTTTTTGCCACCAAAACCGAAGCAAGTATTTTGCGAATGTTGGAAGGATCACCCCACGAATTTTTACACAAACCCATCGTCGAATATTTGGAAAAAAAAGGCGCAAAAATTCACACCCGTTGTCAAGTCAGAGAAATTTTATATAACGAAGAAAAAGAAGAAATCACCGGTATAGTAATAGCACAGGGAGAAAGCCAAGACACGATAATCGCCGATAAATACGTTTTTGCCCTAGATATTCCCGGAATTCAGCGCTTAATTCCTGAAAAATGGCGTAAATGGTCGGAATTTGATAACATTTATAAATTGGAAGCCGTACCCGTGGCCACAGTTCAACTGAGATTTAATGGTTGGGTAACAGAACTACAAGACGAAAACAAGCGGAAACAACTAGAAAAAGCGGAAGGGATCGATAACTTGCTTTATACCGCCGATGCTGATTTTTCTTGCTTTGCTGATTTAGCACTCACCAGCCCCGCCGATTATTACCGAGAAGGTCAAGGATCACTGTTACAATTAGTATTAACGCCTGGTGATCCCTTCATTAAGCAAAAAAACGAAGACATCGCCAACCATGTCTTAAAACAAGTCCACAAATTATTCCCGTCGAGTCGCGACTTAAACATGACTTGGTATAGTGTAGTTAAATTAGCGCAATCGTTGTACCGAGAAGCACCGGGGATGGATCCCTATCGACCTTCCCAGAAAACCCCCATTAGCAACTGTTTCCTCGCTGGAAGTTATACCCAACAGGATTACATTGATAGTATGGAAGGGGCCACAATTTCGGGAAAACAGGCGGCTAAAGCAATTTTATCCAACGAATAATTATTCATTATTGATTTAGCTAGAGACATCAAGCACAATAGACTTCTTGCACCAAGTCAGGTAATAGGTAATAGGTAATAGGTAATAGGTAAAGAAATTGACGCTTTCTGTAGAAAAATTGATTTTATTCTTAGTTTCGCAAGAGGTCTAATAAAGTGGTAAGTTCAGTTATCAGTTATAGTAATTCCAAATAAAAATTAAACAAAAGTTTTTAGTTTGTTGTTGGACTTTAGTCCTAAGAAGCGCTAAAGCGCAACTACGAACCTATTTTTCAACTGTTTTAATCTTAATTGGAATCACTATAACAGTTACTACAGCGCTTTAAGCGGTAGCTTGAGATAAGGAATATTTTTATTACATCTGGAATCGTGTAGGGGCAATCCCTTGTGGTAGCCCCTGGATAGGGGGATACATCATTATTAATCCCATTGAAAGGGGAAGAAACCTGAAACCAGAAAACATCTTGCTTGAAAGTAGAATCATTAAAAAGGACTTTTATTTAAGGGACAATGAGTAAAAAATCAGATTTCGTTTTAGCTCCTTATATGAAGAGCAATGACTTACGGGCTACTTATCAAATCCTTAATACAGTTGTTCCATATCTCCTTTTATGGATTTTGGCGGTGAAAGTAGCTTCTGTTTCCCTTTGGTTGCTTCCACCGATCCTCGTTTTGATGATACTTTTTTCAGCGCGTTGTTTTTCCTTGATGCACGATTGTGGACACTATTCCCTCTTTCGCTCAAAAAAGGTGAATCGCATGGTGGGTTTTATTTTCGGTGTGATTAATGCCATTCCTCAATACCCTTGGTCAAGAGGACACGCTTATCATCATAAAACAAACGGCGATTGGGAAAAGTATCGCGGGCCATCGGCCTTAATTTCGACTGAAGAATTTGGCAAACTTAGTCCTTCGGGGCAATGGTGGTATGAATTTCTGAGACATCCCTTGATGCTTTTTCCAGGAGGTTTTTTCTATCTGGCAATTAAGCCAAGATTGGCCTTGATTTTAGGAATCTCTGGTTTTATCACTCATCTATTGACTTGTCTAAAGCAAAATCCAGGTATGGGTTTAGGAAATATCATTTCCTCTTATAAATCCAAACATTGGTACACCAAGGGTGAGTTTTGGGATCTGCTTTTCAATAATATTTGCGTGGTCAGTAGTTGGATTTTTCTGGGCTATTTACTGGGTTTTGGGTTATTTTTTAGTATTTACTCCATCACCCTAACCGGTTCGGCTGCCATCTTTATCTGCGTCTTCTTTGTGCAGCACAACTTTGAAGGTTCTTACGCCCATAAAACCGAAGGCTGGGATTATCTTCGTGGAGCGATTGAGGGCACAAGTTACTTGGAGTTACCCAAGGTTTTAAGATGGTTTGCGGCGGATATCGGCTACCACAATATCCACCATCTCTCGGAAAAAATTCCGAATTACAATCTTGAAGCTTGCCACAATGAAAATAGTCACCTACTCGCAAGTGTCAAAAAGTTGCGCATAGTGGATATTCCCGATTGTTTCAAATTTATCCTCTGGGATGCTGACTCAAATAGCTTGGTCTCGATCGCCTCATTTCATCAATCGTCTCAATCCATCGCTTTGGAGCGAGTATTGGAGAATGAAGCTATTAAGTCTTGAGAAACTGAAATATCCCCAAATTTGAGATAATTTATTCATTGTTTAAGGATTTTCAATTTTCAAAATATGGTAGTATGATTCCTCCTTAATAAGCAGAGAAAGTGTTTCAAAGTCAAGCTCAAAATTTGAAGACCCTCACCCCAACCCCTCTCCCAAAGGGTGAGGGGAGCATATTTCATAATATTTAAAACTAGTTTTAAAAAAATTATGAAAAAAGTATTTAAACTAATATTAGGCAAGGGTTTCAAAAAGAGAAAAATTTACGTTGAAACAGTTTCCCAGCCCTTAATCAGGGGAATTTCAAGGGAGCAAAAATTTTTCCCACAGTCTCTGAAAACCGAGATAATTATTAAATAACTAAAATTATGAGCAACTGGTTAGAACATAGCGTACAAGTAGAAGTAGATGCCCCCATCGACTTGGTGTGGAGTTTGTGGTCAGATTTAGAACAAATGCCGCGGTGGATGAAATGGATAGAATCGGTACAGATTAAAGAGGATAACCCCGAGTTGTCGCAGTGGAAATTAGCCAGTGGAAACTTTGAATTTACTTGGCTTTCCCGTATTTTGAAAGTTGTACCAAATCAAATTATTCAGTGGGAATCAGTGGATGGTTTGCCCAATCGAGGTGCGGTGAGATTTTACGATCGCCACACCTATAGTATCGTTAGATTATCCATTGCTTATTCCATTCCCGGAATTTTGGGAAAACTCATGGATGGTCTATTTTTGGGTAAAATTGTTGAATCTACTATTCAAGCAGATTTAGAAAGATTCAAAGAATACACAAAAACAATTAATTATTAAATTGGTTGTTGGGTGTAGGGGTGAACGGCCGTTCACTCCTACAAACCTAAATTAATTTCTAACAGTTTCGCTAATATATCATCAACTATTGACTAGGGTTCGTAGTTGCGCTTTAGCGCTAAAGCGCAACTACAAACCTAAATTCATTTCTAACAGTTTCGCTAAAATATCATCACTGAATTGAAAACCGTAAATTTCCATTACTAAATTATCTAATGACCGATGTAATTTAGCTAATTTGCTAGTCGGTTCATGGAAAAACTGGTTATATAACTGAGTGATTCCCCATTGTTTAGCTAACATTTGTTCACTGCGATATTCATGTAAATTTACCATGGTTTCCCTTATTTTTTCGACTAATTTTTGATTTGGATTTTCTGGAAATGGGAAGGTTTCAAAACAGGTATTATGGGTATATCTGATGGTTTCTCCTAAAGTTGAACATTGTGATTCTATCCATAAACGGTGAATTTTAGAGGTTAAAATTCCCAAGATATAAAAGTCATCTGAAGTTACCACGACTGTCGAATCACCGGGTAGCCAATTTTTATTACAAGGTAAAAAGATAAACCATTTAGAATGTCGAGGAATACAAAAATAAGAGGATAATTCGCTAATTTTTGCTCTCATTACCGGACGTTTTTCGCCAAATTTCCACCAATTAATTCTGGTTGTTTCTCGACGGTTTTTATCCCTTTCTGGTTTCACATTTTCTTTAATATATTGAAAAAGTAATTGATAATTACTCGCTTGTTCTAACTCCATGTTATTAAAATCAACTATCCAGCGACTTGGTTTTCCTTCATAATTTTTTGCTAGATCATTTGCTCCTAAAAAAGGTTTAATAACGTCTTGGTTTTTACTATCTTGATCTAACCATTTTTTAGCTTGATCTTCTGTAATAATAAAATCTTTTCCGTTAGGACTTATTCCTAGAAAACAAATATTAGCATTAACTTTTAACTTTTTTGCCTGAGAAACATCTGTTAAGGAAGTCAAGGAAGAATTTATGAAATTTACTTGTTTATGATCCAAAAAATAAGCAGTGGGTTTTTCTTTTGTCCAGTTAACAATACTAACAAAAACGGCTGCTTGTCCTGACCATTTTTGGCTAGAAATTGCTTCATGAATATAACCATTATTATTAGTAACATAATCTAAAGATGCTGTTCTTGATAATCCTTGACTAATGGAGTTTGTTCCTACTAAACCAACCCTACCTTTGTCGTTAATATTATCATGGGCCAACCTAAACCAATAAATACAAAAATCCACCTTATCTTTAACCTCTGAAAATTTAGTAAAGACATTTTTGGCATATTCATTTCCTAATTCAGTTCTAATTCTATGACCTCCTAAAAAGGGAGGATTTCCGATAATTGCATCAGCTTTAATCCAATCTGAAAAAAGTGCATCTTGACACATTATATTATTATCTAAACTGTCCAAAGGTAGGGGAGATTCCGTTAAATTGTACCTGTCGATCGCCACTTTTCTTGCTATCATTAAAGTTACCTTGGCCAATTCCACAGCAAAGGGATTAATGTCCATCCCAAAAAACTGATTTGGGGTCACAAAACTCATCAAAATTTGTAATTTATTCTCGCTTATTTTCTCTAGCAAAATTTGTTCAATGCGTTTTAATTCTTGATAGGCCACATAGAG
The DNA here is from genome assembly GCA_011391125.1 of Synechococcales cyanobacterium S06. Taxonomy (GTDB): domain Bacteria; phylum Cyanobacteriota; class Cyanobacteriia; order Cyanobacteriales; family JAABRE01; genus JAABRE01. Next base: position 2,179 of record JAABRE010000024.1, on the reverse strand, counting down.
AAAATTACCACTACCACAAGCAGGATCAAGTACCTTATAATTAGTTAATTCCACTTGTAATTGATTTAATTCTTTAACAGTATTTGCTGATTCTATCTTTGCTTCCCAATATTTACTAATGGTTGGCCGAACAATTTTCAGAATATCCGCTTCAGTAGTAAAATGAATTCCATATTGATGACGTTTTTTAGAGGCGATCGCCTGTTCAAAAATATTACCAAAAATAGTAAAATTAATATTATTCCAGTCAAAATCAGAGCATATTTTTAATAGTTGTAACTCAGAAATAGTTAAATTAAAAGGAGAAATTATCGCCAAGAAACCCTTAATTTGTAACTTATTTAATTGCTGAGATAAATTACTAAAAATCTCAGCATCATTACCAGTAATTAAAGCTTGATTAATACTGTTAATAAACAGTTTAGCTGGTAAAAAACCTCGGTTTTCATACCAGAAAATTAACATACATTGTAAGACAAATTTTTGACAACTTGACATATTGCTTATCCTTTCTTTTAATGTCTGAAATAATAAGCCAAGATGTTCGGCCGCTTTTTTGGTGATTAATAATTCCTTGTTTGTTGACATAATAAGTTGCTTGTTAGGTGTAGGGGTGAACGGCCGTTCACCCCTACATAAGATAGCGCTAAAGCGCAACTACAAACCTAAGTTCATTTCTAACAGTTTCGCTAATATATCATCACTTTCTTGAAAACCATAAATTTGCATTACTAATTTATCTAATGACCGATGTAATTTAGCTAAATTGCTACTTGGTTCATGGAAAAACTGGTTATATAACTGAGTGATTCCCCACTTTTTAGCTAACATTTGTTCACTGCGATATTCATGTAAATTTACCATGGTTTCCCTTATTTTTTCAATTAATTTTTGATTTGGATTTTCTGGAAAGGGGAAGGTTTCAAAACAGCTGGTATGAGTATATCTGATTCGATCTTCTAAAGTTGAACTTTGGGATTTAATCCAAATACGATGAATATTTGAGGTTAACAATCCTAATATATAAAAATCATCAGATATGACAACTACGGTAGAATCACCGGGTAGCCAAGTTTTTTCACAGGGTAAAAAGATAAACCATTTAGAAAGTCGAGGAATGGCAAAATAAAAAGAAGATTCGGCAATTTTTCCCCTCATTGTCCTCGCATTTGCTGCTAATTTCCACCAATAATCCCTTAATTTTTCAGAGCGATTTTTCTCCCTTTCTGGTTTCACATTTTCCTTAATATATTGAAAAGGTAATTGATAATTACTTGCTTCTTCTAAACTCATGGTATTAAAATCAATAAGCCATCTTTCTGGTTTTCCTAAAGGGTTTTTTGCGAGATCATTTGCTCCTAAAAAGGGTTTAATAATGTCTTGGTTTTTACTATCTTGATCTAACCATTTTTTAGCTTGAACTTCTGTGATAATAAAACCTTTTCCCGTGGGTTCAATTCCTTTAAAACAAAGATTGGCGTTAACTTTTATCTTTTTAGCTTGGGAAACATCTGTTAAAGAAGTCAAGGAAGAATTAATAGAATTTACCTCTTTATTATCCAAAAAATAAGCAGTGGGTTTTTCTTTTATCCAGTTAACAATACTAACATGAACGGCTGCTTGTCCTGACCATTTTTGGCTAGAAATTGCGTCATGAATATAGCCATTATTATTAGTAACATAATCTAAAGATGCTGTTCTTGATAATCCTTGACTAATGGAATTTGTACCAACTAAGCCAACTCTACCTTTGTCGTTAATATTATCATGGGCCAATCTAAACCAATAAGTACAAAAATCTACTTTATTGTTAACATCAGTAAATTTATTAAAGATTTGATCAGCATACTGATCTCCTACTTCTAATCTAATTCTATGACCTCCTAAAAAGGGAGGATTACCGATAATTGCATCAGCTTTAATCCAATCTGAAAAAAGTGCATCTTGACAGATAATATTATTATCTAAACTGTCTAAAGGTAAGGGAGACTCCGTTAAATTGTACCTGTCGATCGCCACTTTTCTAGCAATCATTAAAGTTACCTTGGCCAATTCCACAGCAAAGGGATTAATGTCCATACCAAAAAACTGATTTGGGGTGACAAAACTCATTAATATTTGTGATTTATTCTCGCTTATTTTGTCGAGCAAAATTTGTTCAATGCGTTTTAATTCTTGA
>JAABRE010000023.1 GCA_011391125.1 Synechococcales cyanobacterium S06 | reverse complement strand
GATGACAAATAATTAATAATGTTGATCGTTTAAAAATCGAAAAAAGAGCTAATAAAGATAAAAGTTTTGCTCTTTCTTTCGTTTAAATTTTGAGAATGAAAACACCCTGCTTAGTAAGGGGGGAAATCCTGTCCCCCCCTTATCAAGGGGGGTTAGGGGGGATTGTCCTAATTCTATTGTTAAGTTTTGTAACAAATACTTGACATTAGGCAGATATTGTGCTATGAATTCGTAGCTGTTATCGGGGGTATTCATACATTTTAACCCTATTTATTTTTTGAAAATTATATTTTGATTTTACAACATTATTTAATTTGAAAAATCAGTATTTTTACAAAAATTCACAATGGGATTTAAAAATCGGATTTCTTGACTTAATTTTCTGATTTTAGCGAGAAATTTGGCCATAAATCCGATTTTTGTTTGCTTGACAAATGACCACTTTTGTGTATTACTGATAAATGAAGAAAAAAATGGGGAATAATTTGAAAACTTCCCTGTTTTTTTCAAAACATAATAATTTTAGGAGTTTACCTTATGTCTGTAACAATTGAGCAGGATTTGAGAGAATATTTGGATCAAAAATTTTCTAATTTTGAAAGAAGATTTGAAGAAAAATTTGAAAAGATTGATCAGCAATTTGAAAAGATTGATCAGCAATTTGAAAAGATTGATCAGCGTTTTGACAAAATTGATGAACGTTTTAACAAAATTGATGAACGTTTGAATAAATTAGAAGTTGGTCAAGCAAGATTAGAAGAAAAGATTGATGGATTAGATAAACGACAAGGTTTTCAAGAGTTTATCAATCGTGGTGTTTTGATTGGTAACTTCCCCCCTTTCAAGGGGGGGTAGGGGGGTACATCATTTTATTCTGGCAATCTTAGGAGGGTTGGCCAAGCTTTTTGGTTTTATTCCTAATCCTTAGTTTTTGCAATCATTAAAAAATCGGATTTCTTGACCAGAAAAGCGGTGTAAGGGTTCCCCTTTCAAATACCAGTGATCAGTGATCAGTGATCAGTTATCAGTTATCAGTTATCAATTAATAAATTTTAAGCAGGTGAGTTAATAGTTATTCTTAATTACCTATTACCTCCTACCTATTACCTAAAAACCTATTACCTATTACCTATTACCTATTACCTAAAAACCTATTACCTATTACCTATTACCTATTACCTATTACTTAGGGTTTACTGAAAAAAGCACAAAGCCATGTAGATCAAGAATTTCAAGTTGGTGGGACTTGAATTAAGTGCAAGGATGTCAACAAATAATAGTAAAAAACCTTACATTTACTGGGATTAATCAAGATTTTTGCTCGTCAAAAGACGCGGTCAAACTATCAACTATCAACTATCAACTCGCCCTCACCAGCCATTTATTCAGCAAACCCTACTTATTACCTATTACCTATTACCGCGACTTGGTGCAAGAAGTCTATTGGTAGGGTAGGCAATGCCCACCCTAGGATTTAAGCGGGATAAATTCGCAAACGGCGGTTGGGTTCATCGCCAAAACTGTCGGAATTTAACCGATAATGCTCCACTAATTCATGCTGCATTTTGCGCACCTTTGCTGAACGTGGCAATAATTCCACAGGTTGCCCTTTGGGAATGACAATCTGTTCCACAGCCAAGCGGGCTTCTTCTAAGGCTTCGATTTCATCATCATTTCCCCCTCTGGTAAACAATTTCAAGTCAATTGCTTCGGGAGTATTCGGGTCATCCATACCCAAAATACGGCGTAATGTGCGGGTAATGTGGGAAATTGTGTTAGATTTAACCGGATGTATGGGAATTTCGCCTCCGTGAGCCATCTGTCTTAATTTAGAGTGATTTTTTAACTGCGATCGCAAGGCGACTACTGCGTCAGCTTGATGAATATCCTTGGTTAAAACGACGGGCAATTTCAATAATTGAATCACCTGCTCTAAATTTGAGCGACTTACCCCGTAAGGATAGACATACACCGGCCAATCTTCCCCATTCGGTCCGGGAGTCCTAATTTTGTCAGTTTTCTCCTCTTCTTGAAACCACGAATTATCTAACATTTGCTCAAAATCACGGTTTTTTGCCGCTGGATGGGCCAAAGGGGTCATTTTCCCTGACGCGCGCCAACCAAAGGGGCGATCGCCAAAAGGACTGTGGCGATCGGGTAAATCACTGATCGTGGTTTTAGCCAAGGTACTGGAGAAGGCTTCATCTGGTACTTCTTCGCTAATCGTGACGGTGCCATCATCGCTCACGGTTCTGATTTGTAATACGGGTGTTCTTCCTCGCAATAATTGATCAACTGTGCTGGCCACATCTTCATGAACCACCCATTTTTGGCGTTCCAACATTTCCACGGCGATCGCAAAAGTAGGCGGAGCTTTCCGCTCTAAAACAGTCTTCTGAGAACCTCTGCGACGGGCTTCATCATCCCCCAAAGTCACTGCTTGAATGCCCCCCACCAAATCCGACAATGTGGGATTTTTAATCAGATTCTCAATTTGATTACCGTGGGCAGTACCAACTAATTGTACGCCCCTTTCCGCAATGGTTCTCGCCGCTAAAGCCTCCAATTCCGTACCGATTTCATCAATTACAATCACTTCGGGCATATGATTTTCGACAGCTTCAATCATGACGTGATGCTGCAACTCGGGCCGAGCCACCTGCATTCGGCGCGCTCTACCGATGGCTGGGTGAGGAATATCGCCATCGCCGGCGATTTCATTAGATGTATCAATGATAACCACCCGTTTATGCAAATCATCGGCTAAAACTCGCGCAATTTCCCGTAAAGCAGTCGTTTTTCCCACCCCGGGGCGGCCTAAAAGTAAAATTGACTTGCCTGTTTCCACCAACTCCCGAATCATTAAAATTGTACCGAAGACTGATCGACCGATACGACAAGTTAAGCCAATGATTTCCCCAGCACGGTTGCGCATCGCACTAATACGGTGTAAAGTGCGCTCAATTCCGGCGCGATTGTCACCGCTAAACATTCCCACCCTGTCAACACAATGTTGGATATCCTCTTTAGTGACGACGGTTTCGCCCAAATACGATTCTTCGTTAGGAAATCTCGCTTCGGGTAATCTTCCCAAATCCAAAACCACCTCAATTAAGGTGTCTTTTTTTGGATGTTGTTCAATGTGGCTTCTAATTTGGCGAGGCAAAATCTCAAGTAGTTGATTGAGATCATCGGTAATTTCGATTCGGTGAGCGGGTATTTTTTCTTGCATTAAAATTTCTTGCATTAAATGTTTTTTATTACCAAGTTTGTGGGCCGCACTTTGGGATTTTTGTGATGTCAAAATAAGGCAAAATTTTTCCCTCACTTATATTTTAACAATTTAAAAAGCGATCTCATTAATAATTCCTAATTTTTGATTTCCTTTTTTATTTTGCTTTAATTTGTTTAACTAAAGGTGAAATAATTGTTACAGCTTGCCAAAGTAAATCGGGGTTTTCTTCTAAGGAAGGAAAAATATTGGGTATTTATCCACTATTTGGGTTGCCAATCAAGTAGGCTTAAAAGCCTAGCCAAAAGGGGGAATAATTTTTTTTGAAAGCATGACTTTTGAATTTAATACTTATCTTTAATTATTAATTTCTACTTTAATTTGCTTGCCAGTTTTCCCTAACATATTTATCAATTTATCAATGCTAAAACGATTAATGTCACCCTTCATCAAATTACTAATTCTGGGTTGAGTTTCTTGAAAAAAATTCGCTGCTTGTTGTTGTGTCCATCCTTGACTGGAAATAAAGGAGCGCAATTCTAACATTAAATCAGCTCTAATTTTCAAATTCAGAGCTTCTGCACTATCAAAACCTAAATCTTCAAAAATATTATCATGGCCACGAATAACATTAACATTGTTAGCAATAATCATTAGTTAAACTCCTGTTCTTTTCTCAATTCAATCATTTGTTGATAACGTTTTTTTCCTAATTCTAGATCTTTTTTATTGGTTTTTTGGGTTTTTTTCTCAAAAACATGAAGCACATAAATGGCCTCTGAACATTCAGCAACATAAAAAATACGATAGGTATTTTTTGTCCAAACTCTGATTTCTTTTACACCTTTACCAATAACCGACATTTGCTTAAAATCATCTGGTTGTCCACCTTTTTGAACTATTCTTAATTGAAAACCCGCTTTACGTTTAGCATCTTCTGGAAAACAAGTTAAATCATTTTTTGATGTACCAATCTTTGTAAATTCTTTTATCAGTCATCACCTTTTGAAATTAATTATACCTAATTTAGTATAATTGTTAATTGGTAACATCATATAGTAATTCCAAATAAAAATTAAACAAAAGTTTTTAGTTTGTTGTTGGACTTTAGTCCTAAGAAGCGCTAAAGCGCAACTACGAACCTATTTTTCAACTGTTTTAATCTTAATTGGAATCACTATAATTTAATTTGTTTAACTAAAGGTGAAATAATTGTTACAGCTTGCCAAAGTAAATCGGGGTTTTCTTCTAGTGGCTGATTCATGCTTTCTAGTTGTTCAATAATAGGATTTAAAAGTGAACGCGCATAACTACCGTAGGCGATTCCAGCAATGTCGTTGCGTATGCCCATGGTTTTTAGTTTAGCGACTGTATGCTCATTTGTACCACCGGCCAACTGAATTGCTCCGGGTAATTTGGCGTTAATGAATTTTTGAGCCAAATTAACTGCGGCTTTGGTCGTACCGCGGCCAATATCGCCACTCATGGGTCTTCCGTCAGTTTGCCAAACTAATTCACAGGAAAGGGGTAAAATCAAGTCTTTTAAAAAGTGTAAATAGTCCAATAATTTGGGATCATCCTGACAGCTAATGGCTAAAACTTTGAGGTATTTTGTATAAGGTGAAATTTTCTGCCATAATCTTTGAAAATCGGTTTCATGGCCGACTTGGGTATGAATTTCGATCGCCTCAATCCCCTGGTTTAAAATTAACGGAGCGATGGTTTCAGGAGTCGAAACGTAGGACCGAGTGTAAATTAAATTTAAAGGGCAAATAGGCACACAACGACCACAACCATAGCAACGATTTTCGATGACTCCAGAGTGATTAATTGCGTTAGCAGGACAGATATTTTCACAGGGGCGATCGCATTCAGGGGGACACAAATTCGGGTCAAATTGAGCTTTCCGAAAATGGGGATCTTCACCATCATTAAAACTGACCATTAATAAGGGTTTTCCTAATACTAAAAACCCCCTTTTTTGCGCTTCATTTTTAAATAAATCAGCTAAATTTATGCCTTCTTTTGTAGCAGTAATTACCGCAGGATCAGCAGCCACATCAAGGCAATCTACTCCAGCTAAAGTATAAGCTAAAGCAAGGGTTTTTATGGCGGGTAAATGTTGGAAACTGGCCCCACAAATTAGTTTAAACCATGTACCATTTTTTAAAGAATCTGTCGGATAATAATTAGTATTCATAATTTTAAATTTAAGGTTTTCAAAAATCAGATTTCTTGAATAAATCCGATTTCTCAAGCTAAAGACTATCAACTATTATTTTAATAGTTTAATAAATTCATTTACTTCTAAATCCGCTTGACGAATGATAGCTCGTAAAGTTCCTTTATCAAGTTCTTTATGAGCGGGAATAACTAACTCTCCAAAAGGTTCTTCTCGACGTAAAATAATATGACTTCCTCTTTGTCGTCTCACATAAAAACCTATTTTCGTGAGTGCTTTTATGCAATCTTTTCCCGAAATTAAAGGTAATTTACTCATACAGTTAATAAAATAGTTTCAACCTTATCTTCAGGAATTGTACGACCTTCTTCTGTAAGAATTTCTAAATAAAGTTCAATAGCTTCTTGGATATTGGCGATCGCTTCTTCTCTAGTTTTTCCTTGACTAATACAAGGAGGTAAACTCGGACATTGAGCAACCCAATAACCATTTTCTCCAGGATAAATAATTACTTGTCTCATAATTTTATACCGATCTAAATTTTCTCAATATATTATAATCTAATCAGTTCATTTTAATAAATTTAAAATAATGATAGTAACAGCAAAAAATGTCAAAAAAACTAAAACTTTAACAGCTATTTTATATTGGGAAGATGATGTTTATGTAGCTGAATGTCCAGAAGTAGGAGTCGCAAGTCAAGGAGAAACCATGGAACTTGCTTTAGCTAACCTTAAAGAAGCAACAGAATTATATGTAGAGGAATTTACCTTACCTCCTTTATCTCCTCGTTTAATTACTACATTTGAGGTTGAAAATACCTAAATTACCTAGAGTTACACCTAAAGAAATTTAAGATTAATGATATTATTTTAGCAATTAAATATAATTGTGTCATTGTTTCTCGTCATGCTAAAGAAGAGGCTGAAAATGATAATCTATTAATAGATGAAATTAATTTTTCTGTAATTAAAGGAGAGATAATTGAAGCTTATCCAGATGATGACAGAGGAGCTAGTTGTTTAATTTATGGCAATAATCAAAAAGGTGAACCAATTCATAGTGTTTGGGGATATTATAGCATTTTCTGATTAAGTGTTATATACCCTCACCCCCTAACCCCCTCATCCCAAAGGGAGAGGGGGAAAAAAAAAGCAAAATATCAACTAAAAATGCTATATGAAAATACAGGTTATGCTGTATTAATTACTGTATATCTAAAATAATAGATAACTAAAACAACCTAAGTAAAATTATCAAAATAAATATTTAATAATAAGGAGATTAATAATTATGCTTCCTCTGGATAAATGTGTATTTTGTCAAGGAATTTTATTAGAACAAAAAGTAACAGAAATCATTAAAGGTGGCAATAATACTGCCACATTAAAAGTAAATGCTTTAGTTTGTCAAAATTGTGGAGAGCGTTATTATCAGGTAGATATTATCAGAAAGTTTGAGTCAATTAAAGTTAAATTAGAAACCCAAGAAACTGAAGATTTAACTCCTATTGGTCAATCTTTTGAAGTTGCCTAATAGACGGTTTAAAGTTCTAATTTCATTTGATTTACGTTAATTTGCTGTTGTTTTTCGGCTGATTTTAACACTTCAAAAGTCATTCTAATATCTAATCTTTTTTGCTGTTCTAACATTTCCTCAATGGTAATAAGTTGGATTTTATCAACAGATTGACTCATATATTTATTCTGATAAATACCGGCACTTTTCGCCGTTTTTACCATATCTTTAGTAGGAGGTTGTAGAGTAATAAAAATTCCGATCGCCCCATTTTCTAAAGTTAAAACACCTTGCAAATCCCGAATATCTTTAGCTCCAACCTTACCAGATTTAACTTGTAATATTATTTTTTCTGTCTCATTATTTTCTCCTTGAAAATAAGCTAGTCCATCTATTCCTTGGTCTTTCCCTTTTTTATCATTAATAATAGCGCGATTATTAGAATAGGTTAAAACCGCCCAAGTTTCAAATTCTTTGCGCGTTCTGTCATCTTTTTTCAGAGAAAGGGCGATCGCACTTTCGACATCTTTCGGAATACCACTTAACTGAATTTTATCTAAGATTTCTTCACCAAAACTATCTTGTAAACGTTTTAAAGTTATGCCAATACTCTGATAAGTTAGATCAATTCCTATCCATTGTCTTTTCAATCTTTGTGCAATAGAAAGAGTAGTTCCTCCACCCAAAAAAGCATCTAAAATAACGTCATTTTCATTAGAACTAGCTTTAATAATACGTTCTAAAAGTGCTTCGGGTTTTTGTGTTGGATAACCTAAACGTTCTTTTGCTTGAGAATTAATAGGACTAATAACCCACCAATCTTCGGGAATTTTACCATTAGGATTAGGCTGATAAATTTTTTGAGTACCTTTATGAATTCCCCAAGCTTTAGGGGAATTATATTTACTAAGATCAAGATTATATTCTACTCTAATATCATCAGAATTAAAAATATAATTTCGACTTTTAGAATATCTAAAAATAACATCGTGTTTTTTAGCAAAATCTGTTTTTGGTCGTCCTCCTCCTGAATAACACCAGGCAATTTCATTTAAAAAATCACCTCCTTGAGAGCAAAAAATAGCATCTAAAACTAACTTTAAATAATGTGAAGCAGTGGGATCACAATGTAAATAGAAACTTCCCGTCGGTTTTAAAACGCGATGAATTTCCGCAATTCTTAAAGTCATTCCCACCAAATAAGCTAACAAAGAACCCTTTTTTAAAACCTTAATTAAACCGGTAATTAAATCAATAGATTGACCCGTAAAATGACCTAAATAATTTTCCTGAATTTCCGCTAAACCTTGATTAGCGCGATCATCCCAAGTCCAAGTATCAACAAAAGCTTGGGCCTGTGCCTTATCTTCTTGACCAATATTATTATAAATTTGGTTATAATTACGCTTAGAATTAAAAGGTGGATCTATGTAACACAAATCCACAGATTCATCCTTAATATAACATCGCAAAACCTCCAAATTATCTCCATAAAATAACTTATTCATAACCCACCTTGACACTTAACTTGAATTGGTCATATTATATCAGTATGGTGCGTCACATTTGAGAATCTCTAATTGATAACTATAAATTATTTGTGTGACACACCCTAGCAACTATTCTCCACAACCAACGGTTAAAGGAGGCGATCTCCTTGGGGATACGTGAAGTGGTGCGAGGTTTATAATAAAAGAATAAACGAAAACGAGAGAAATTAATCAGATGTCATCAGAAAAGATTGTCACAGTTACTAAAATGATGGAATCTTTACCAGATTCCCTTCAAGAACAGGTAGTTGACCATTTAATTGATTATATTGAAACTTTACAAGAGGAGATGAAATGGAAAAGTTTAGTCAATAAAACTCAAAATAAATTAATTAGTATGGCTAAACAGGCTAAACAAGAAATAGCCGAAGGAAAAGCCACACCAATGGATTATAATCAGTTATGAAATCTGCCACTTTACCTTCTTTTTGGAATGCTTATCAACAACTTAATTCTGTCATTAGACAAAAAGCAAGAAAAACTTACATTTTCTGGAAAGATAATCCATTTCATCCGTCTTTACACTTTAAATGTATTAATAGTCAAGAAAATATTTGGTCAGTGAGAATTACGAAAAATTACCGAGCAATTGGTATTTTTCAAGATGATACTGTGACATGGATTTGGATTGGTAGTCATGATGATTATGAAAAGTTTTTTTCTTAATTATTAAAGATGTTCTCCTAAGGTAGGCAATTAATCATAAGTTATACTTCTTTACTAATTAATTATTAATTGCCCACCCTACCAACTAGAGTGCAAGCTTTACATCCCTACAGTTCTAATCTCATTTGATCTGCTTTAATTTGCTGTTGTTGAGGAGCGGATTTTAACACTTCAAAAGTCATTCTAATATCTAATCTTTTTTGTTGTTCTAACATTTCCTCAATGGTAATAATTTGGATTTTGTCAACAGGTTGACTCATATATTTATTCTGATAAATACCGGCACTTTTCGCCGTTTTTATCATATCTTTAGTGGGAGGTTGTAGAGTAATAAAAATTCCGATCGCCCCATTTTCTAAAGTTAAAACACCTTGCAAATCGCGAATATCTTTAGCTCCAACCTTACCAGATTTTACCTGTAAAATAATCTTTTCTGTCTCATTATTTTCTCCTTGAAAATAAGCAAGGCCATCTATTCCTTGATCTTTCCCTTTTTTATCATTAATAATAGCGCGATTATTAGAATAGGTTAAAACCGCCCAAGTTTCAAATTCTTTGCGCGTTCTGTCATCTTTTTTCAGAGAAAGGGCGATCGCACTTTCGACATCTTTCGGAATACCACTTAACTGAATTTTATCTAAGATTTCTTCACCAAAACTATCTTGTAAACGTTTTAAAGTTATGCCAATACTCTGATAAGTTATATCAATTCCTATCCATTGTCTATTTAATCTTTGTGCAATAGAAAGAGTAGTTCCTCCACCCAAAAAAGCATCTAAAATAACGTCATTTTCATTAGAACTAGCTTTAATAATACGCTCTAAAAGTGCCTCTGGTTTTTGGGTTGGATAACCTAATCTTTCCTTGGCCATGGGATTAATAATACTTATTTCCCACCAATCGGGAGTTGGTGTACCTTCTGAAACTTCATCTAAATAAATAGACTTGCGTTTACCATCTTCTCCGACAATACTTTGTATTTTTTTCCCCTTACCAGAAGACTTATTAGACTTTGGTAAATAAAGAGTATTAAAAGTATTTTTACTGGATTTTGTATAGAAAAAAATCGTATCATGATTGCTAGGAAATTGAGGTTGTTTTATATTCCATTTGCGATAACACCAAACTATTTCATTTCTAAATTCACCACGTTGGGAACAAAAAATAGTATCTAAAACTAACTTTAAATAATGACTTGCATTACGATCGCAATGTAAATAAAAACTCCCCGTCGGTTTTAAAACGCGATGAATTTCAGCAATTCTTAAAGTCATTCCCACTAAATAGGCCAACAAACTATCCTTACCTAAAACATTAATTAAGCCACTAATTAAAGCAATACTTTTAGCCGTAAAATGACCTAAATAATTTTCCTGAATTTCCGCTAAACCTTGATTAGCGCGATCATCCCAAGTCCAAGTATCAACAAAAGCTTGGGCCTGTGCCTTATCTTCTTGACCAATATTATTATAAATTTGGTTATAATTACGCTTAGAATTAAAAGGTGGATCTATGTAACACAAATCCACAGATTCATCCTTAATATAACGTCGCAAAACCTCCAAATTATCTCCATAAAATAACCTATTACTCATCACGATAACCCCCTTTGCGCCTTTGCGTCTTTGCGTGAGAAAAAACATTCCGACTTCAAAAAAGAAATCGGATGTTAATATTTTAGTCGATAATCGCGTTAAGCAAAACTTCCGCCAAGGTCATATTTCCCATCTCTTCAATGGTAACAGTGTCAACAATATCGAATTTTGCTCCTGCTTCCTGAAGTTGATCATCTAATGCTTTTAAAAATTGAGTAGCTTTTTTGTTTCTACCTGCCTGAATAAAGGAAATAGCCAACTCCTCATCTCGATCAATTTTGTTGGCTGCGTCAATAATGACCCGCATGACGGCTTTGCGATCGTCAGGTTCGCCATCGGTTATAACTAGGATAGTCTCACCATTTTCCTTGGTTTCTCCGGCAGCTTTACGGCGAAAATAGTCGTCTAAAGCATCTTGCAAGACTTCTGCCAAATAACTACGCCCCATGGGGTCATGTTCGGCATAAATTTGGGTTACTTTATCGGCTGTGACGTTATCATAGCGTCTAAAACGGCCGGAAAATAAGTAAACTGTGATGCCGTCAGGATCTATTTTTTCGCATTCTTTAGCTAAGGCTAATGTTGATTCTTTAGCCGCTTCCCAGCGGGTTTTGCCACTGAGTTGATCTGACTCATACATACTGCCGCTTTTGTCGATCATGATTGTGTAATCACGGTTTTCGACTATGGATTTAGTTACCATTTTTGTTTAGCTCCTGAGATGGTTATTTTTCTTACCTTTCTAGGGTATTAAAACTAACGCCAATTAACAATTAAAATTATTTTTAAATGAAGATTCTTTAATTTGATGAGGTGTTACTATTTCTGATTTTTGGCGCTATATTCCTCCTTTGGAAACTTCCGGAATGGTTCAAATGGCCATGGATGCTTGGCTTTGGAATGAACATCAACAAGGCCGCCAACCCCCGATTTTACGATTTTACACTTGGTCTCCGGCGGCTATTTCCCTGGGTTATCATCAACATGACTACCCCGACCACTGGAATACGTTAAGTTGGCAAGGTCAACCTTTGCAAATTGTCCGTCGGCCCACGGGAGGAAGGGCTGTTCTACACCAAGGGGATTTAACCTACATGATTGTTACTTCTCAAAATGCCGGTAAACGGTGGCAGGTTTATCAAGGGTTATGTGAGTTTTTAATTCAAGGTTGGCGCTCTTTGGGGGTTGATTTAAGCTACGGTGCGGAGTCGGGTAGTTATATTAATTCCACAAATTGCTTTAGTAGCGCAACGGGAGCAGATTTGGTCACTTCCCAAGGTGATAAGTTGATTGGTAGCGCCCAAAAACGTAAAGGTAAAGTATTGTTACAACATGGCTCCATGATGGTCAATAGTAATCCAAGCTTATATTCAAAGGTATTTGGCGATTTGGCAACTCCGGCCGTGGAAATACCAATAAATCAGGTAATTGAGGCGCTTAAAGACGCAGCAAAGGCCTGTTTTGCGATAAAATTAGTTACTGAACCTTTATCTTCCTCGGAATGGGAAAAAATTTTATCTTCTTTAATGGAGTGTCATTAATTAAAGCGTTCATAATAAACTAAATTGTGTTAATAAAATTTGAGTCAATATCATGAGTGTAGTAAGTCAAGTTATCCTAAAAGCAGATGATGAGTTGAGATACCCCAGTAGTGGTGAACTCAAAGGTATCAGCGAGTTTATGAAAACCGGTGTACAACGTATTCGCATTGCGGAAACTTTCGCCGATAATGAAAAGAAAATTGTTGATCAAGCTAGTAAACAACTGTGGCGCAAACGTCCTGATTTTATTGCCCCCGGTGGCAATGCCTACGGTCAACGTCAACGCGCCCAATGTTTACGAGATTACGGTTGGTATTTACGCCTAGTAACCTACGGTGTTCTTGCTGGTGACAAAGACCTCATTGAAGACATCGGCTTAATCGGTGTTAAGGATATGTACAACTCCCTTGATGTTCCTGTCACGGGCATGGTGGAAGCGATCTCCAGCTTAAAAGATGTTTCTTTAGGCTTACTTAACAGCGAAGATGCGGCCGCTGCTGGACCTTATTTTGATTTCATCGTTCAATATATGTCTTAGTTGATTTGCTGTTTTTAGCAGTAAGGCAGGCAGCTTGCCTGTCTTAATAGATAAGAAAAACTTATGTGTTGAACAAAAATTTTTGTTTTTTTCACTTTTTGGCGGAAATTTTAACCCTCTGAAAACCCGTATTTTAGCGCGCGCCTTTTCCAACCTACATATATAATAACCTATTTAGCAAGCTTTTTACACTTTCGTTACAATTCGTTACAATTGATTGTAAAGAATTGTAACGAAAATAGATAAATGGGTAATTATGGGTTATAATTAAATTAAGATAGGGTAGGTGTGTGTGTTAAAATTGACCTCTGGAGGGTTTTAAAAAAGTTCAAAAAAGTCAAAAATTTGCCGTTTTTTTTTTCAACACATAAAAAAAACTTATATAAGGAGTGAAGAGTGGTAAAAGCATTTGTGACGGGGGGAACTGGTTTTGTGGGCGCAAATGTGGTGCGATCGCTCCTGGCTCATGGTTATGAGGTCAAGGCCTTGGTGCGTAAGGAAAGTAGGTTAGATAATTTACAAAATTTGGATTTAGAGATAGTTGAAAGTGAGTTAAATGACCCGAATTTAGCTAATTTGATGGGGGATTGTCAGGTTTTATTTCATGTGGCCGCGAGTTATTCTTTATGGCAAAAAGATCGGGATTTACTCTATCAAAATAATGTTTTGGGTACGAGAAATGTTTTAGAATCGGCGAGAAAGGCTAAGATTGAACGTACTGTCTATACAAGTTCGGTGGCGGCAATCGGGGTGGGCAAAAATGGTAATATTGTTAATGAAAGTTACCAAAGTCCCATCGACATGTTAGTCGGAGATTATAAAAAATCTAAGTTTTTGGCGGAACAAGAAGCAAGAAAAGCTGTTAGTTTGGGTCAGGATATTGTCATAGTTAATCCAAGTACGCCCATCGGTGCTTTTGACCTGAAACCGACTCCTACTGGGGAAATTATGGTGAGGTTTTTAAGTGGAAAGATGCCTGTTTATGTGGATACGGGCTTAAATTTTATTGCGGTTAACGATGTTGCTGCTGGCCATTTGTTAGCTTTAGAAAAAGGGAAAATGGGCGATCGTTATATTTTAGGTCATCAAAATTTAAGCTTAAAAGAATTATTGGATTTATTAGCAGAAATTACTGGTTTAAAAGCGCCTAATTTAACTGTACCAGTTTGGCTACCTTTAGGTGTGGCTTGGTTAGATGAAATTGTGTTGACAAAATTTGGAAAAAAACCTTCCGTTGCTATTGATGGTGTGAAAATGTCGCAACAAAAAATGTATTATGATGCTAGTAAAGCTGTCAGGGAATTAGGTTTACCCCAATCCTCAATTAAAGATGCTTTAATCGCTGCTGTTAATTGGTTTGAAAATATTAATTCTCGCTAGGATCAGGATTTTTAGGATTATCCCGATGACAGGATTATTATTTGGTTATATAGTTAGTTAGAATTAAGAAGTTTTAAGAGAGAATTTTTGAGATGGGGGAAATTGTCGAGGGTTTTTGGTAGATTATCCCAGTCAAATTGTTCTAATTGTTGGTACAATTTTTGGGTGTAGTTTGTGACTAAAGGGGAGTTATATTCTTGACTTAAATTTTCTAAATTGGAAGCCAATTTACGAATCTCACGCATTCTCATGGTTTCGCGTAAATTGGGTAAAATTTCGGTTTCGAGTTGGGTTATTTTTTGAATTAATTCTGGTAATTTGGTTAGGTTTTCTTGGTTTGTTAAAGTTAAATTTTCTGAAGTTTTTTGCTCAGAATTTTTGTGATTTTCCATGACGGATAAGTTAAGTTGATACATTTTAGCAAATAATTCGGCTCGACTCACGGGTTTATGAAGGAAACCATCATAAAGTTCCGGTGCAATTTCTAGGTTATTTTTAACAGAAGAAGCGGATAAAATGAGTATGGGAATATGTTGTGTTTCTTGGTGTTTTTTTAAATATTGAGCGGCTTCTTTTCCATCCATTATTGGCATTCTTAAGTCTAATAAAATTAAGTCTGGTTGATAGTGACGAGCGATATTAATCGCTTCTTGGCCGTCTTTTGCAAGTAAAATATGATGTTTACTATTTTCAAAATAACCTAATAATAAATCTCGGTTAGATTTCACATCATCTACTACTAATATTTTTAGGGGTAAAAAGCGAGCTAATTCTAAATCAAGGTTAATAGTTTCTTCTTGTTTTGCGGTTGTTTTCGCTAAATTAACTTCAGGAAATCTTAATTTAAATGTACTTCCTTGAGCTAATTTACTTTCTAAACTAATTGTACCTCCTAACATTTGAGTTAGTCTTTTTGTAATGGTTAAACCTAAACCTGTACCTCCATATTTACGGGTGCTTTGTCCTTCACTTTGGATAAAAGCATTAAATATTTTTTCTTGTTCTTGTTGAGCAATTCCGATTCCGGTATCTTCTATTTTTAATTCTAAATAAAGCTTATTATGATTAGGCAAATAAAAAGAATTAAGGATGATTTTAACATAGCCTTGTTGGGTAAATTTTAGGGCATTTCCCACTACATTAAACAAAATTTGTCGCAGACGAACTTCATCAAAATAGATATATTCTGGTAAATTTTCCGATATTTCTGTAAAGAGTAATAAGCCTTTTTCTTTGGCTTTTTCTGAGAATATTTGTTGAATATCTTGAATTAATTGTCGTAAGTTTATGGGTTCATAATTTAATTCCAATTTACCAGCTTCAATTTTGGAAAGATCGAGAATATCATTAATTAATGCTAATAAAGTTTGTCCACTTTTTGAGATGGAATCAAGGTAAGATAAAGGGCGATTTTCCGTAATTAAACTTTTTAATAATTCGCAAAAACCTAAAATTGCATTCATGGGAGTGCGAATTTCATGACTCATATTCGCTAAAAATTCACTTTTTGCTTGATTGGCGCTGTCTGCTAGTTCTTTGGCTACTTTTAATTCTAATGATTGTTGTTGAATTTGCTGGAATAATTGTGCTTGACCTGCTGCTACTCCTAAATGATTAGCAATCTGGTTTAATAAGTTTATTTCTCCCTGTTTCCACTGTCGAATAGATGTGTGATAAACGCCTAATAATCCCCAAAGATTATTTCTCACAAACACAGGTATTACACAATAAGCTCTGGTTTGAATTTCTTCTAAAAATTGCAAATAGCAAATGTCATAATTTGTCAAATAAATATCATTAATTACTAGGTGTTCATGATTTGCATATTTACCTCCTTTTGTATTTTGTAAATGGCTATCGGTAAAGAATTGAATTTCTAAATTACCAATAATTGGTCTGATATTTTCGGTGAAAGTTTCGCTGATAAATTGACCACTCCAATCGTCATTAAAACGATAAACACAAACTCGATGACAGTTGAGAATTTGTAATAATTCTGTGGTTGTAGTCTGAAAAATACTGTCTAATTCAAGGGTTAAACGCATTTTATCTATTATTTGACTAATAGTTCTTTCTCGCAAAGCGCTTTCTCGTAATGCTTGTTCTCTAAGTTTTTCTTCGGTAATATCCATCATTACCCCATTCCAAAAAACGCTACCATCAGGTTGTTTTTGAGGCACGGCATTACCTCTAACCCATTTTTTGATTCCAGAAGGGGTAAAAATTTCATATTCCATGACAAAATCGATTAATTGTCGGCGGGATTTTTCCAGGGTTTTTTTAATAGTTGGAATATACTCAAATAGGATTAAACCAAAAATTTGTTCAGGATTTTCTTTGATTTCTTCTGGTGTTAATTCATAAATTTGTTGTGTACCATCACTAATAAAATTAATGAGATATTCATTATTATTAGTAATGCCAAATTGTAACACTATTCCTGGTACTTGAGCCGTGATTTCTCTTAATTGTTTTTCCCTTGCTTTTAGTTGTTCTTGTGCTTGTTTTCTAGCGGTAATATCTTCGGCGATACCAGCAACTCGATAAATTTCACCATATTCATCTTTAATGGGAAAGGCTCGATCATTTACCCATCTAACTTGGTTATCTGACCTAATTATGCGATATTCTATATTAGTTGGTTTTCCTTGCTTCTGTTTTGCTAAACTGGAATTGACAATTTCTTGATCTTCTGCATATACGGCATTATGCCAATATGATGGTTCTTTATACAAAAATTCTCTAGGCCATCCTAAAAGTTTCTCACAAGCGGGACTTAGATAGATTAATTTCCCCGTTTGAATTGACATTAACCAGAAGACTTCTTGGATATTATCTGCTAATTGTCTAAATCTTTCTTCACTATCTTGAAGGGCTTTTTCGGCTTGTTTTCTGGCGGTAATATCCCGCATCGAAAGAACATATACTGGTTGTCCTTCCCATTCCATTTCGGTGATATTCATTTCACCAAAACCCATTTCTCCACCCGGACGAATTATATTTAATTCTGCTGTTTTATTCCCCATAATGGGGATACCTAAATAATGATCTAATAACTCAGATATTGGTTTATGAAATAATTTAGCAGCGGCGGGATTTGCATAACGAATAATACCCTGTTTATCCACTAAAATAATAGTATCTGAAATATAAGCGACAATGGTTTTTAGTTGGTTTTCGCTATTTATTCGATAGGTTATATCCGTTGCTATGCCTTGTATGATAATTTCATTTTCTTTAGTTTTGATGTTTAAACAGCGATCATAAAACCAATGCCAATGTCCTTTTTTATCTTTAATTCTATATTCAATGGCAAAATATTCATTGAATTGTAATTTGCTAATTGCTTGGTCAACTTTTCCTTGATCATCGGGATGAATGGAATTATACCAAATTGCCGGATTTTTATATAAGTATTCGGGAGAATATCCTAGGATATTTTCGACTATTGGTGAATAATAAATTCCTCCTTTTTCAGTAGAATAAGCATAAATTAAATCTGGTATATTTTCTACTAAATGTTGATATTGATTAATATTTTGAGAAATGTCAGGAGTACGATTTTTTTTGCAAAATTTTGTTTTTTGATGAGTTCGATTTTGGGGATTATTTTTAAAGATTATTTTTTGATATTTATTAACTATTTTTTTTAGTTTTTTCTGCTCTTGTTTTAGTTGCAAATTCTCCTTGATTAATTGATATTGTCTTAAGTTTTGAAGAATAGTTAGTTTAACTTTTTCTAAAAAAATATGATTTTTTTCCCAGGAAATATCATAATCAATTAGTTGTAATTCTGGTAATTTATTTAAGGAATCTGTTAAAATTACGAGGCGAATTAAGCTATTATTTTGTCGTAATTTTTCGATAAAGTCACAAAAAGCTTGTTTTTTTGCTGATGACCAATTTAAAATAATTAAGGCTATTTCGGTAAATTGATTAAGAAGTTTTCTGGCTTCTAACAGTGAGTTAACACAATGAATATTAATTTTTTGGTCGGCAAATTTAATGATTTTGATTTTATTTGAAATTGTTAGAGATTGATGGGGATCAAGACTAATCAGCAAAATATGCCAAGATTGATCTGTGAAAACCAGATTTTGGTCATTTTTATTAATAAATAAATCTTGATTTTTATACTCCATAATTACTTCTTTTTTTCTTTTACTATTCTATTTTCTCATTTTTCTTAACTAATTATTAACTATTTACAATTCTTTATTTGTGAATTCTAGCCAATCTATTACTTTAACCAGAAAAAAAGGTTTCAGATTTGCTCTCCCTTTCAATGGGATGAATAATGATGTACCCCCCTACCCCCCCTTTAAAGCAGGGCTGTTTCAAAGTCGAGAGCAAAATTTGAAGACCCTCACCCCCAACCCCTCATCCCAAAGGGAGAGGGGAGCATATTTCCTAATATTTAAAACCTGTTTTTTAAGTATTAGGAAAAAGGTATTTAAACTCATATTAGGCAAGGGGTTCAAAAATAGCAAATTTTACTTTGAAACAGCCCTGCCCCTTTAAAGGGGGGAAGTCATCAAGAGGATTGAATAAGGAATAAGTTTGTAGGGATAGGTCTTGTACCTATCCTCCCCTTGAAAGTTCGCTCATTCATACATTCATACCCAATCGCTTTGGTAAAGATGCAATTACATTTTAGCAAAAAAGGGGAGACTCCCTTTTTTTGCTAAACTTCAAAAAATAGATGATCTGAAAATGCTAGATTCGGGTGAGGGCTAAAAAATATGCGCACAAATTCTGTACAATTACCGTTAATTCCTGTGATTGGTGAATTAATTAAACATAATCCGGGGACAATTTCTTTAGGTCAAGGAGTGGTGTCTTATCCCCCTCCTCCAGAAAGTTTTAATAAACTGAGTGAATTTGTTAGTAATTCTCGCAATAATTTATATCAATCTGTGCAAGGAATTGCTCCTTTATTAGCAGAAATTAAGCAGAAGTTAGCTCAAGATAATGGCATAATTATTGATAGTAATTACTCTATTTTTGTAACGGCTGGTAGTAATATGGCCTTTATGAATGCGGTTTTAGCTATTACTAATCCCGGAGAGGAAATTATTATTTTATCTCCCTATTATTTTAACCATGAAATGGCGATTAGATTAGCTGATTGTACTCCCGTTATCGTCGAAACTGACGCAAATTATCAACCTAATATACCCGATATTACTAAGGCTATTACCGAAAAAACAAGGGCGATCGTGACAATTTCACCGAATAATCCCACTGGTGTAGTATATTCTGAAATCGATTTATTAGCGATAAATAAGCTTTGTCAAGAAAATAGCCTTTATCATATCAGTGATGAAGCCTATGAATACTTTACTTATAATGAGGTAAAACACATTTCACCTGCTTCTTTTCCTAATAGTAATAATCATACCATTTCCCTATTTAGTTTATCAAAAGCTTATGGTTTTGCTAGTTGGAGAATTGGTTACATGGTAATTCCCCAACATTTAGAAATGGCGGTAAAAAAAATACAGGATACCATTTTAATTTGCGCTCCTGTGATCTCCCAATATGCCGCTTTAGGAGCGTTACAAACTGGTAAAAATTACTGCCAAAAACACTTACAAGATATTACTAAAGTTCGGGAAACTATGTTAAATTCCTTACAACAAATCAACCATATTTGTCAAATAAGTAAATCCGAAGGAGCGTTTTATTTCTTCTTAAAAATTAAGACAGATTTAAACTCCTTTGAATTAGCCAAAAAACTGATCGAAAAATATCAAATTGCGGTCATTCCGGGGACAACTTTCGGGATGGAAAATGACTGTTATTTAAGGGTAGCTTATGGCTCATTAAATCAAGAAACAGCCACCGAAGGAATTAACCGATTAATCACAGGATTAAGGGAAATTGTCCGATAATTAAGGTAATACCCCTCATCTCAAAGGGAGAGGGGGGGAAAGAGGCAAAATATCAACTAAAAATAGGATCTAGTTTCCATTTAAAAAGAAGGTTCGTTGTTGCGCCTCTCGGACTGGTAGGGGTGAACGGCCGTTCACCCCTACGCGCAACAACGGACTTTTACATTTATCTAATTAATTTTGACCAGTCACTTACCAATTTTCTTAAATACAGTTAAATCAGAAAGCCAATTTTTACGAGTTTTTTGGTTTATAAACATTTAGATTTGGTGAAAAATCGGCTTTCTGAGTCGGGTCTGTCTTACTTAATTGCTGATTTAGTTTTCCGTGTTGCTAAACCCAGCATACCAAAGGCCAACAATCCCAACACAGGAGAAGATTCCGGTACTGACTGGGAACTTTGTTCACCACCAGTTAGACCCGCAACCGCAGAACCAATGGTAATATTATCAAAGCCAACCTGATTTGCTACACCGCCAAAATCAACAGAGCGAGCAAGACCGGTAAAACTCACCCCAATATTGTCCCAAATGTCAAAAGTACCATTGGGATCACCGCCAACTGTTCCCAATGGTAAAGCAGGTAAGGAGAGACTGGCGAGAATATTACCTGTTTTGTTCAAACCATCATAGACATTAATGCTGGTTGTTTGAGAACTACTGTAGAAGAAGGAAAAACCATCAGTAAAACCATTGGCTACGTTCATGATCGCACTATTGGCTGTAAAAAACAAAATAGTGTCCGCAGTCGGTTCATTGGCAAAATTTCCAGATCCTCCAGCATCCGAATCTATGACGGCTAGGGAGTCGGAGCTAAAAGAAATGCCATAATCTTGGCCAGAACTGCTACCTATATCTCCTGTACCACCAGCATAAAAATTGTTTACAGCTTCTAGGTTTTGTAAGCCTTCAAAATCAAGGGTAATGACAGCTGCGGAGGCCATTTTTCCCGCACCCAAAGTCATCAAGGTTGCACCGATCGCCACTGCTGATACTTTTTTCAAAATTGCGAAATTGAACATAAACTCTAATTAAAGAACTAAATTTTCTCCCAATATATAATGAAAAAAAAAACAAATAACTGTAAATATACTGATATTTTTAGGGTGAAAGCATATTTTTAGTTTTTAATTGAAAAAAATATTTCAGTGTATTTACGTAAATCTACTTAAGTAGAGAATAAATAGACAGAATTAAAACTGTCCAATTTTTAAGCTATTATGCAAAAAATACAATTATCTTAAATTTAATAAGTTCAATTTTAAGCAAAAATTATGACTAACAATAACCAGTTAATCGACTACACTCAAATCAATTCTCTTCCTGAAATTTGGGCGATCGCCTCGCAACAATTTAGTGATACCATCGCCTTATATGACCCAAATAGTAAACCCGAAATCAAGCTAACTTACAGCGAATTATTGACACAAATACAACAATTTGCGGCGGGTTTGCAAGCTTTAGAAATCAAAGGCAAAAATGTTGCGTTATTTGCTGATAATTCCCCCCGGTGGTTAATTGCAGATCAGGGCAGCATGATGGCTGGTTGTGTCAATGCAGTGAGATCATCTCAAGCAGAAAAACAGGAATTATTATATATTTTACAAGACAGTGATAGTCTCTGTTTAATCGTTGAAAATTTAAAAACTTTAAAGAAATTAAAACCAGAAATTGATCAATATGCTCTCAGTTTAATTGTTTTACTTTCCGATGAACAATTACCAGAAAATAGTCCTGTTAATATAGTTAATTTTGAAAGTTTACTAACCATTGGAAGTCAGTATGACTTAGAATTTCCTCAGTTTCAAAAGAGGGATTTAGCGACTTTAATTTACACATCAGGAACGACAGGTCAACCTAAAGGGGTGATGTTATCCCACGGCAATTTACTGCATCAAGTTAACAATTTAGGAGTTATTTTACAACCTCAGAAAGGAGATATTGTGCTTAGTCTTTTACCAACTTGGCATTGTTATGAGC
Source organism: Synechococcales cyanobacterium S06 (assembly GCA_011391125.1). GTDB lineage: Bacteria > Cyanobacteriota > Cyanobacteriia > Cyanobacteriales > JAABRE01 > JAABRE01. Next base: position 37,506 of record JAABRE010000023.1, on the reverse strand, counting down.
GTAGTTGTGAATACTTTTTATTATCCCAAGGTTGTACACAAATTTATAGCAGTTTAAGGACAGTAAAAAATGATTTAAAACAGTTTAAACCCTTTTATATGGTGGGAGTTCCTCGTTTATGGGAATCTATTTATGAAGGAGTACAAAAACAGTTTAGAAGTCAGCCAGAATCTAAGCAAAAATTAATTAACTTTTGCTTAGAATGGTCAGAAAAATATATAGTTGCTAAACGTATCTCACAAAGGTTAAGTTTAGATAACTTTAATGCGTCAAGTAGTGAACTTTTTTTAGCAAAAATTAAGGCACTTTTATTAACACCGATTCATCTTTTAGGGGACAAAATTGTTTATCAAAAAATTCGGGAATCCACCGGAGGAAAAATTAAAACTTTAATCAGTGGAGGAGGTTCTTTAGCGCGTCATTTAGATACCTTTTATGAAATAATTAATATACCAATTTTAGTGGGTTATGGACTTACTGAAACTGCTCCAGTTACTAATGTGAGAACTTTAGACCATAATATGAGATTTACGGCCGGAAAACCCCTCCCCGAAACTGAAATTAGAATCGTTGATCCTGAAACCAGACAAACTTTACCCCAGGGACAAACTGGTTTGGTGTTGATTCGAGGTTCTCAGGTGATGCAGGGTTATTACCAAAAACCAGAAGCAACAAGGAAAGTTATTGACAATGAAGGATGGTTCGATAGTGGCGATTTAGGTTGGCTAACTCCTAGTAAGGATTTGGTCTTGACTGGTAGGGCAAAAGATACCATCGTTTTGACCAATGGCGAAAATATTGAACCACAACCCATTGAAGATGCTTGTTTAAGAAGTGGGTATATTGATCAAATTATGCTCGTGGGTCAAGATCAACGTTCCCTTGGCGCTTTAATCGTACCGAATTTAGATGCCTTGCAAATTTGGGCAACGGAACAAAAGATAGATTTTTCTTTTAATATTGAGGAACTCAATCACAATAAGACAATTTTGGGCTTATTCCGTCAAGAATTAACGCAACAGGTCAAAAACCGTCCGGGGTATCGTCAGGATGACCGTATTGGTCCAATTACCCTTATTTTAGAACCATTTTCCCAAGATAATGGTCAAATGACCCAAACTATGAAAATTAAACGTCCTGTTGTCACTCAACGTTATCAGGATATTATAAATGAGATGTTTAAAAATTAAGGAACAATGACCGATGGACATTAGCAAATTAATCTTGAAAAGACCAGTCAACATTAAGGTAATTGTAACCGATCGCTGGAAAGAGGAAGTAATACAGCAACTTCAAGGACAAATCAATCAACTTGATGGCAATTTGCAAGCACTTGACTTACAAGGACAAAGGGCAATTTCTGAGATTCAAAAAACAAGTATCAAACCACCTGGTCCCCAAGTGACTCAACAAATTGAGAACATTCAAGGTCAAGTTAACCAGAAAAAAGGAGAACTATTACAGCAAAAAAACCAATTATTAACCCAATTACAACAAGTGCAATCCTTAGAACAAGATCAAGAAGTTTCTCAAGGACAAATGGAAAGCTTTTTTAGCATTGAAAAAGGCGATAATTTAATCCAGAAACTTAATCTTGAAATAGTAGTTAAGGATGGAATAGTCGAAGATATTAGGGGCGAAATTTAGAAAAAAATGTCCTCGGTTCGTTGTTGCGCTTTAGCGCTAATATTGGGCTGAAGCCCAACTAAGAGCAGATTTGGGCTGAAGCCCAACAACGAACCAACAATTTAACTATTTTTAACTAAAATTACTGCATAACTAGCAATACCTTCTTCCCGACCAACGGGACCTAATTGCTCGTTAGTAGTAGCTTTAATACTAATTTTTTCTGGTTCAATATTTAAGGTAATTGCTAACTTTTCAATCATCTTAGAAAGATGGGGTTTAAGCTTAGGTTTTTCAGCAACAATCACCGAATCAAGGTTAACAATTTCCCAACCTTTAGACTTAATTAAATTATGTACTTGTTCCAATAAAATTAAACTATTTGCACCTTTCCATTGATCATCAGAAGGTGGAAAATAATGGCCAATATCTCCTAAACTTAACGCTCCTAACATGGCATCCATGATGGCATGGGTTAAAACGTCAGCATCGCTATGACCTAATAATCCCAAGTGATGGGGAATTTCTACTCCTCCTAAAATTAAAGGTCTTCCTTCCACCAATTTATGAATATCGTAACCGTTACCTATTCTAATGTTCATGGTTTATTAGTTATTAGTTATTAAAATGATTATAGCTCAAATTACTTAATATTTTGGCTCACTTTATTTTTAGCTTACTATTTTTAGTCCCTCTTTTTACTTATCTTTTAATAACTGTTTTTCTCCCTTTTATTTTTTGTTAAAAAAAAATAATTAACAATTATTAATTGTTAATTATTTTTTGGTTAATTGACTTGACTAGCAGTCCGTTTGGCGGGTTCTACTTTACGACTTTTGAGATCATCTTCCAGGGGCAAAAATTCAATGTGATTTAACAAAGTGGTCACGAAAGCAAACAAAAGGAAAGGTAAAGACAAAACTAATACAATTCCCACGGTGGCTAAAGCATAAATTTGACGAGTGCTGCTCCAAAGGGCTAAAGTGGTGGCCAGAGTGAGAAAAATGACACCTAACCAAACGATAATTTGTCCGTAAATATCACCAAAGGTCAAGGTGCAAATCATGCGATACTTTTGTCCGTCGTTATTCATAGCTATTCCCAAAATTACGAAATTATTTTTTACTTTCAAGCTTCTAATCTTGTTGTAAAAGATATTTAGGGATTTTTCACAGACTCGCAATATCACTTTACAAATTGTCTATTATCTCAAATATTAGCGCTCGCTTTTACTGTCAATTTAGTCACCCTGATCTTTTGCTTAATATTGCTTAATATATAGAAATACATTCATGAAATTTAAGGAGGAGTAATGGCCAACATAACCTTTGTAAAAGAGAATAAAGAAGTAATTGCCGCAGATGGGGCGAATTTAAGGGAAAAAGCCTTACAAAATGGTATTGATTTATATACCCTGCGAGGCAAATTGATCAATTGCGGAGGTTATGGTCAATGCGGTACTTGTATTGTAGAAATTGTCTCAGGTATGGAAAACCTTTCTGAAAAAACGGATTTTGAGCAACGTAAACTGAAGAAAAAACCGGAGAATTATCGTTTAGCTTGTCAAACTCTGGCCCATGGACCAGTTACAGTGAACACTAAACCGTAGCAGTTAAACAAGGATTTGGGGAGGTAGGGAGTTAGGGAGTTAGGGAGTTAGGGAGTTAGGGAGTTAGGGAGTTAGGGAGTTAGGGAGTTAGGGAGTTAGGGAGTTAGGGAGTTAGGGAGTTAGGGAGTTAGGGAGTTAGGGAGTTAGGGAGTTAGGGAGTTAAGAATATCGTTCCCCCAATACCCCAATACCCCAATACCCCAATACCCCAATACCCCAATACCCCATTCCCCCATTCCCCCATTCCCCCATTCCCCCATTCCCCCAATACCCCAATACCCCAATACCCCATTCCCCCAATCCCCCAATACCCCAATACCCCAATCCCCCATTCCCCTCAGTCCCAACCTTTTTCACCTCCGAGAATGAAAACACCCTGCTGTTTAAGGGGTTTCAAATAAGGTACTATCAGGTAAATTACTGACAGAACGTTCTAAAGCCGCCAATTGTCGATTATAGGCAACAACCGACCTTAAAAGATCACCACGAGCACTGGTCAATTTGGTTTGAGCATCAATAACATCAGATTGAGTACCCACACCGGATTGAAAACGTAATCTAGCTAATCTTAAACTTTCCTCCGCTAAATTCACTGATTGAGTTGCTGTATCAATATTTTTTCGGTTTCCCTGAAGTTTGTAGTAAGCGTCCTCAACTTCAAAACGAATTCGATCACGTTGTTGACCAAAACGAGCTTCAGCGATGTTTTCATCTATCTTATTTTGGTCCTCTCGAGCTTTGGCTGTACCGCCATCAAAGAAATTCCAACGCATTCTTGCTCCCACAGCAAAACCATCAGCAGGACCTACTTCGTCATTGGCCACGGCTAAGACATCATAATTAGCAAAAAGACTAACTTGGGGTTTATTGGCGGCAATTTCGGATTTTTGCTGTTGTTGTTCAATTTCACGTTGAATCAAAAATTGTTCCAACTCAGCTCGATTTTTATAAGCTAACAGAATGGTCTCCTCTAAAGATAATTGCCATTCGGCAGCCACTTCAATGGGATCTGCGGCAAATACCTCAACATTTTGAGCCAAGCCAATTCTTTCAACTAATTGTCGTCGCGCAATTACCTGAGTTGCAATCGCCAACACTAACTGTTGTTCACGATTAGTCAAGTCAACTTGAGCTTGTAACACATCAAATTTTGTACCTAAACCGGCTCGTTCGAGTAATTGGGCATCCCGTAAACTTTGATTCGCATCATCAATGGCTGCCTCTTCAATCCTGACGGCCGCATCAGCACCCTGTAAATTGTAGTAATCGGTGCTAACATTTAAACGAATTTCCTGAGCAATTCTTTCCACTTCTAATTGATTAAAATCTACCTGCTTTTCTGAGGCTTTAATTTGCGCACTTCGACGGCCACCGGTATAAACATTATAATTTACTTCCACACCCGTATTAAAAGAGGTGCTTGCTGAACTAGTATTCAGTAAAGATGATCCCTGTAGTTCAGCACGTTGAAGGGATAACTTGGAACTAGCAGAATCTGTGCGATTAAAGTCCATAGTAGCAGCCAGGGTGGGAAATTCGGCCCCGATCGCTTCCCTTAACTGTTTCTGGGATTTATCTAAATTCAAACTGGCCAATTCTAAATCCTTGTTGTTTTTTTGAGCTAAATTGATCGACTGTTGTAAAGTGATGGCCTGAATATTATCGATTTTCACCTCATCAACTTGGGTAGGAAACAACAAAGGATTTGGACTAGGATTCATATTTTCTGGTAAAGTGGAAGGGGTTTTTGTATCCGAAGGCTTCATCAGGGGATTGTCAACTTGAGGATTCTGTCTAGCGGGAGGATTTGTCAAAGGTTGAGCATTGATTATACCGGTATAACAAAAAACCCCCAGCAAAGTAGCTTTGATTAACAAGAAATTACGCATAAATAACATAAGTAGTATCTTTTATCTAGTATTTTACGGTGATCTTAGCTTAAAACAAGTCAATTCAGTAAGAAGTAACAAGTAAGAATTAACAAGTAAGAAGTAATAACCATTTTACCAGCCAATTGCTACGGCTCAGAAATCGGAGTTTTAACCAAGTATCCTGTCGAAAAACCGAGCAACTGACGAAAATCAGATTTCTAATTAGTCTGTTAGGTTAAATTATCATTTAACTTGGCAATTCAAGCATGAAGCCCTAAAGCGCAATAACGAACTTTTATTCATCTATGTCAATTATAAGGGTTTTAATTAATTCTTCGATGCCATTTACGGGGATAATTTTAGTATTTAATTGTTTAGCTACCTCACTAACAGTTAAATCATCTAAAAATAATAATTCGCCATGTTTTAACATTACAGTGGGTAATAAAACTGCCTCTCCTAAATCGTGATTGCTTAAACCTTGGATTAAATCATCTCCCGTCAATAAACCTGTCACCGTAATTTCTTGTCCCCAATAATTACTATTTAAAGGAATTAAACTAACCTGCAAATTTTCCACTTGATTTAAGCGATTTATTAACTCTTGAAAAGCGTATTCCACCGCATTTCCTACTACCCAAGTGAATTTTTTAGGTTTATTTAAACTATTCGGCAATAAGTTATTGGCTGTATCATGAAACTGCTTAATAAACTGGCGAATAGAACCGACACCATTGCCAATTTGCGGGTAATCTTCATAGTGAGATTCGGGGGGTAAATCTTCTTGGGCAATTAAAAACCATTCATCAGCTAACCAAGCAAAATTACTGCCTAATTCTTGAGTAAAATTAGCTTGAAGTTGCTTAACTTGTTTAATAACTTCCCTCGCTTTATTTTTACTAACAGGAGTTAGCTCATCGAGGTTAGGTCGAAAACGGGTTAATCCTACGGGTACAACGGCTGCGGAAGCTACCGTTGGAAAATCACCTTCATGAAACTTCGCCAAATCTAACAACGTTCTTTCCAGATGAATACCATCATTAATTCCAGGACAAACCACCACTTGAGCGTGAATTTGCAGGTCATTTTTTTGAAACCATTTTAACTGCTCTAAAATGAGACCAGCGCGGTGATTTTTTAACAATTTTGACCTAATTTCCGTTTCAGTGGAATGTATGGACACATACAGTGGCGATAAGCGCATTTTTGCAATGCGATCCCATTCTTTGTCACTTAAATTAGTTAAAGTTAGGTAACTTCCATAGAGAAAACTTAACCGATAATCGTCATCTTTTAAATATAAAGTTTTCCGTTTACCCGGAGGTTGCTGGTCAATAAAACAGAAAGGACAATTATTATTACACTGAATTAAACCATCAAAAAGCGCAGTTTCAAACTCCAAACCTAAATCATCATCGTAATCTTTTTCTATTTCGACAAGATGAATTTTCCCCTTTTTATCTAATACCTCAAGTTCCAAAAATTCATCAGCACACATAAATTGATAGTCGATTAAATCTCGTAATTGACTACCATTAATGGAGACGATCGCATCGCCAATTTCAAAGCCAATTTCGGCCGCAATACTATCAGGAATTACTTGACTAATTTTCGCTGGTTTAATACTCATAATTTTAGTTGATAGTTGATAGTTGATAGTTGATAGTTAATAGTTGATAGTTGATAGTTGATAGTTGATAGTTAACTATTAATTGCTAATTTTACCGAAAAATACTCCTCCCAAAATCATCATACCAAAAATTAATCTATACCAGACAAAAACCCAAGTATTTTGCTTTTTAAGATACTCGATTAACCAGGCGATCGCCAAATAAGAAAAAATAGCTGCTGAAACAATTCCTGCTATTAAAGAGACAACTTCATCCCCATTTATACCCGTTTTAAATACGTCCTTAAGTTCCACTAAACCGGCTAATGTAATGGAAGGAATGCCTAACAAAAACGAAAATCTAGCCGCAGTTGCGCGTTCTAAATTAATAAATAAACCCGCAGTTATGGTCGAACCAGAACGCGAAACCCCCGGAATTAACGCTAAAGATTGCGCTAATCCCATCAAGACACCATCTTTAGTGGTTAAATTGTCAAAATTGCGTTGTTGCTTACCTAAATATTCCGCTAAAGCCAACAATCCTGACATGAAAATTGAAGCAATGGCGATCGCCGTCATACTCCTTAAAGTCGTATCATACCAAACCGGTTCAAAAGCTTTCAATAACAAGCCAAAAAAGACAATGGGCAAAGTACCAACCGCAATCCCCAAACCAATTTTAAACTCCTGAGCTTGATAATTTGATGACTTAAAAGCCTTAATAATACCAACCGTCAAACTACTAATATCACCCCAAAAATACCACAAAACTGCGCCAATACTACCCAATTGGATTACTGCTGTAAAAGTCACTCCCGGATCTCCCCAACCCAAGACTACCGGTACAACCTTCAAATGAGCAGAACTACTGATGGGTAAAAATTCAGTCAAACCTTGAACCATGCCTAAAATAAGGGCTTGAAACGGATTAGGATTAAACTGTGATGTTGTTGTATTTGTGGTAGTTTCTGCTGCACTGACAAGACCACTTAAACTTAAACTTAAACCTAAACTAGCCCAAATTAACCATTTAGCGATATTTTTCATCTAAATTTCAACTATAAATTTTAAAAAATACTAATCTAATTTACCAGTTAAGAGTCGTTAAGTAGGTAATCAGAAATAAAACATCAATGAATAAAGGTTCGTTGTTGCGCAAATCTTGCAAATGATTATTTTTTGATAATGTAGGGGTTAACTGCGTTAACCCAAAATCTTGACTATGATTTGTGTGATTATTGTGATTTTTATGATTTTCTTGATTTCCCTAAATCACAAAAATCATAATTTAGATGGTTTATATTTTTTGTTGGTAAATATTTTGAAATTCAAACTGGTTTCACCAAAATTTATTAGTAATCCAATTTCCAGATTGTATGCTTCTAAATAGTTAATTGCTTGGGCAAAATGGACGTTTTCTAATTTAATCACGGCTTTTAATTCCACTGATATTATGTTTTCCACAAAAAAATCAACCTGCCTTGTGCCTATTCTTTCTTCTCTGTAAAAAATAGGCATTTCAAATTCTCTGGCAAAGAAAATCCCTGCTAATTGCATTTCAATGGCTAAGGCTCTTTGATAAATCACTTCTTGAAAACCATTACCCAATATTTTATGCACAGTCATAGCACAGCCGATAATTTTTGAGGTAAGTTCGGAGTATTTGTAATTTTCGTTGATCATCTTTATTTTACTTTGTTTGACTAAATAATTACTAGAATTAAAACACAACTCTGACTATGATTATTGTGATTTTTTACTATCATTGTTATGATTTGTGTGATTATTTTCTCTTGATTACAGTAAATCTAAAAAATCTTAACTATGATTTTGGCTGATTATTATGATTTGTGTGATTATTTTCTCTTGATTACAGTAAATCTAAAAAATCACACAAATCAAAAAAATCACCGTTTAGACTTTTATCTCCTCATATTCCTTTTCACTTAAACTAAATTCGGGATCAATTATTTTAACTTCTTCATAACTTAATTCATAAAGTTTATAAACTAAATTATCTATTTGTTGCTCTAATTTTGTGGTGTCTTTTCCTTGAGATTTAAGTGTAAGAATTTCATTAACAATGTTTTCTATTATTTGAGGATTACAATAATTAAAAATTGGAATTTCCAATAAAGGCTCTTTATCCAATTGATAGTTATTTCCTTGCATTTTACCTTTATTTTTTAACCAAAAAGCAATCATTTTTGAGTTAAGCAAACCAGTTAAATATTTTAAATTTATTCTATTTGTCTTAATTACATAAAATGTTGCTGAAACATGGCAATCAAAATCTGTATAAGTAAATTTTGGTTCACCAACACATTTTCTTAGTGCAATAATCTTTTCACCAATAAAAAAGCTTTCCTCTCTTGCTCGATGCAAACCATAAGGTTTATTATCAGAAGTTATAACTGTTTGAAATTGATCAAGATGTTTTTTTAGATTAGGAAATGGCTTAATATTTTCTAATTTTTTGTACATTGAATCAGTGTAAATAATCCATTCATTGTTTTTAGAATTACCATACCATTTTTGCAGTTGATTCGTTGTATAATATGGCTTGATCAATTGTAATTCATTTTTCAATAAATTCATTGATTGTTTTTCATCTTCACTCAAAACAAATATTCCCTGACCTACTTTATAATCAAGTCCTAAAATTTCTTTTGATTTTTTATTTACATAATCTTGTGGAATTACAATCCCTTGTGCAATTTCTTTTTTTGAATCTAAAAAAAAGTTAGTTTTTCCTTTTATTTTATTCAAAATACTTTCAAAATGATTATTACTAAATGTTAAAGATTTATTAAATAGCTCTTTTTTATAAATTGTAGGATAAATAAACTCATTGTTCTCAGTTTTAATATAATTGAGAAGTTCTAAAACATCAGAAAATAAAGCATTTTTTGATGTAATTCTTTTTAACTCAAATTTATAATTATCAATATTGTTTTCATTTTTAAAGAACATTATCATTGTTTGAATAGAGGCATTTTCAAAAATCATAAAACTACCAAAATCAATTAATTTAATAATTTTTGAATCTTCTAATACTTTATTTCTCATAAGAGAAGCACCTGAATTTGTCACCCAATTATTAGTAGCAATAAATGAAAGCAATCCTTGTTTTTTAAGTAAATCAATGCCAACACAAGCAAATGAATACCATAGATCCATTTTCCCTTGATAATAAGGTATTTTATTAAAAACTTCTTTGTTCGTATATTCTTTTACATAAGGAGGATTTCCTATCACAATATCAAAACCAATCCTATTAGTTACTTCCTCATTCATCACCTCGGGAAAATCTAATTTCCAGTCGAAAAAATTAAGGGGTAAATTAGGTTTAGTTTTCAGTTTTTTTAGTTGAGAAATGGTATTTTTCCAGCCCATTGTTTGTAAATAAAGTTCAGTTTGCTTAGTTAAAGTTTTACCCTTACCCGTTGGTTTAGTTTCGATTCCTTTCTCTTTAACCATTAACTCCAATTGACTAATTAACAAGTCAATCTTTAAATTACGAATATCACTGGCCAATTTTTTCTTATCACTATCAGGATTAAAAAACTCTTTTTGTTGATCACTAATTTGTTTTAAAATTGCTTCAGGTTTTGACACATCATAGAGTAAATTTGTTTGTTTTTTACCCTTCATTTCCCAATCAATATCAATAATATCATCTCCTAATTTACTCACTAAACTATTACCAACCACAATTTTATAATCAAGATTAGGTAATGCTTTCGGTTCAGATTCATCCACAATTAAACTTAACCAAAACCGTAATCTAGCAATATCCACTGCACCCTTTTCAATATCTACACCATAAATACTATTTTGAATAATATTTAGCTTAATTTCCGAAGCCTTAAAATTAGTAGTATTACCATATTCAAAAGTATGTAAAGTTTGTTTAGCGGTAAATATTTCATGCAATAAACCCATGGGAAAAGCACCCGAACCGATCGCTGGATCGCATATTTTCACAGTATCTAAAGCCAAATTAAACTGCTCATAATATTGTAAAATTAATTGCTGATCCTGATTATTTAAAGTCTTTTTTAATAACCTTTCAATTAAACTGCGATCAATTTGTTTCTGATTAGATTTAACAGCAACTTCTAACTCTAATTGACCTTTTCTTAACTCATTGAGGGGAAATAAAGCGGGTTGAATAGCATTACTTAAATTAGCATAACCAATAACATTATAACCCTCATTTTCAAACCAAGTTGTTAAATATTCAATTAAACTTTCTTGACACATATAATGGACAATTTCTTTAGGAGTATAATATGCTCCCTTATCCTTATTATCTTCGAGTAAATTCTCAAAAATATGACCTAACATTTCTGGATCAACTGCCACAGTATGATCATTGGGGTCATCTTCATAAATAGTAAAATTATACTGATTAAAAAAGTTAAATAAATTTTCAAATAAATGAGGAGGGAAAATTAAATTACGCTGATTTTGATCATCTTCTGAGAATAAACCACCGTTTAAATAGGGGATTCGACAGGGATTATTTTTAACCAATTCGATTAAATCATGGTTACGTGTGGTATTTAAAGTATCAAAAAATAACACCGCTAAAAAATCTTGATAAAAAAGCTCCTTGTGAGGAAAATTATTGTATTGATTGCTTAAAAAATTTGAATCACCTTCACCCCAATTTTCGTTTTTCTGTACACCTAACCAACCCTTTTTTTGGATAAAAAATAAAAAGACAATACGGCCTAATAACTTCTTATTAAAATCCCTAATTGCTTTTTCATTACCATTAAAAATAGTTTCTAAAATTCCCTTTTGAGAAACCATATATTGACAAAACTGCTCATATTGCTTCTTATATTGAGCAAAAAAAGTTTGATCAAGTTTCTCCACAGAAAATGCTTCTTTGACATCATCTAAAGTGAGATTTTTTCCCTTTTTAATAATCGTTTCAAACCGTTCAACAGCAGTTTTTACACTTTCATTTTCACCTAATACATAAGTGTAACGTTTCGGTTCAGTTTTAATCTCAATAAACTCACCTTCTGCATCATAACCCGTCAATTCTGACACATAAGTAAAACGCCAATTTGTACTTTCAGGATGATAATAAACAATAAAAGCTCCGTCAATATTTTGCCAATATTTGCGTAATAAATTGCGTAATCCTACCCGATTTCTTTCTAAAATAACCCCTTGGGTAAGTGTTACTTCATACACCGAAATTTGTCGTTCAATGCCATTTTCATTGAGAAAAATATCGCCTAATCTTAATACCTGATCCGCTATTTGATTATCAAATCCGGTCAGGACTTGGGGCTTAATGAATAATTTGGCATCGTAAAAAGTTTCGCCTAAAAACTGTTTCCATTTAGCCTGATTATAACGCTGTTTAAATAGTTCTTGAATTTGTAATTGTGTCATAATGTTTTAAGTTAAAATAGGGAATAAACATTTTACCTTTCATAGTTAACTGGTTTGCCATCTTCTTGGGTATAAATATCTTCTTCTGGATCGTTGAGAAAAGCAAAGCTAGGGTTGGTCGAGATCGCAGTTAACCAAGTTTGTTCATTAATCTCATCTAATTCTCTTTCTTTGTGATCAGTTTTATCTAGTTTAAATTCCAAAAATTCAACAAATTTAATAACTTCGTTTCGCTGTTCAGTTGATAGTTTTTTAATTTTGGCGATCGCCATTTCTAAAGTAGTCATTGCTATTTTTCTCCTTGATCCGTATTTCTAGTTTAACCAATTTTTGCCCTATTCAAAAGATTCTGAAATAATTAATATGGGTTTTTCAAGCTTGACTTGAATCTCTTTTTGTGCATCTGATAAATTAATATTATATCGTTCAGAAATTTTATCAATTTCTAAAATTGCTACCTCTAAGTTTAATCTTTTCCTTTGCAATTTGTCAATATCTGAAGGCAAATTGGTATATTTTCCTATATCAATTAGAAGGATAATTTTACTAATTTTCTCCCTTTGTTGTTCCGTTATTTTCGGATGGTTAATAATAACAGAAAGAAATTTTTTAGCATTTTGTGCGACACCTCCTAATGCTTCTGGATCTGTTTTAGACTGAACTAATTTATATTCTGTAGTTTCAAAATATTCCATCGCTTTATTTACCTGTTCATGATGATTAGAAATTAAGGCTACACTTGCTTCGTTTTCATCAGCTTGAAATATTTTAAATGCTTCAACTGGTGTAATTTCTCGGAGATTATTATTACTATCTACCCAATAAAATTCCCACTTTTTATCTGTTTTTAAAAAAGCAATTGTCCCATTTTGTAAATCGGGTTTGTTAAGTTGGCTTGAACTTCTCCCCGTCCTCGATTTTAACGGCAGTTTCTTAATTTTATCAAACCAAATTTTGTTTCTTTTTTTGAAATTGCGTAAAAAGTAAAGAAATTTTAATCTTTCGTCTTCTTCCTCTCGATAAATTCCGCTAAAAAGTTTGACATCATCTAAAATTTCCGCCGTTGAAAATACTTGATTATCTTCTCCAAAAGCCGTATGAAAAGCTTGAATTTTCATCAAAGCAGTTTTATTTAACTTAATTTGTGAATCACCTTGTACCGAAGGATAAAAAACATAATTATAAATGGCCGTGGCTTTTGTACCAATACGATTAACGCGCCCAATTCTTTGCATTAATTTAGTTGAGTTCCAAGGTGTATCATAATGAATAATAACATTAGAACGATGCAAATTTACCCCTTCTGCTAACACTTCCGTGGTAATAATTATCTTATAATTATTTACCTGTTGATCTTCTTTCCAGTTAGCATCAAAATTAGTAACAATGGTCTCATATAATTGATTTCTATTTTTACTCGAAACTACTAAGACATCTTTTCTACCGTTATCTTTTAAAGCGTTAAATAAATAGTCAGTAGTATCTTTTGATTCAGAAAATATGACCAATTTTCCTTCTAAATTCGTTTTTGGATTAAGAAATAAGGTCTTTAATTTAGCAAGAAATACCTCTAATTTGGGGTCATTTTTGATCGCCTCCCAGCCATTAATTAAATCCTTTAAAAGTTGAGAATCTTTCTTTAAATTTTCGATAAAATCAGGCTTAAAATCAGTTTGTTTAAACGTTTGATTTTTAGGATTTTCTGCACTTAATCTCTCGATTTCTTCCTCGATTTTATCCTCATTCCAACCCTGATCTAAGAGTTTATTGACATTGGTATCAGGAGCAATAAATATTTGATCATTTTCAAACATGGTAATCAGGCGATCGGTGGCTTTTTGAAAGTTTCCTAGGGATTTTTTAAAAGCATAAAAACTACTTTCCAATCGTTTAATTAATTGGGTTTTCATAATAAATGCTAGGGATTTAGAAACCGTTTCTGCATTTTCATAATACTTACTTTGAATTTCAGGGTTTAACCCCGCAATTACCTGATAGCGACTATATTTCAGTTTATCTTCATCGGTTAGATAAAAAACAGTTTTATGAAATAATTGATTCAGATGTTCATCCATTAAATATTCCACTTTTTGAGGTGGTTTTACTTGAGGAAATTTAATTTCTTGTTTGGCCAAATCTAATTTATACTCAGTAATATTTTCCAGATCATTTCTGGTTCTCCTAATAGTAATCGGTTCAATGACATTTTGGCGAATTTTTCCATAAATTTCCCTAAGTTTATTTACATCTAATTCATTAAAGCGTTTTAAACTTTTATACTGCTCCATTAAAGGACTAAAAAAAGCCGTCAAATTAGTAATGGGAAGAGTTGACTGTCTCGCATCCTGAAACATTTGTATTTGATAAAAAATGTCGTCAGGTCGATTATTTAAAGGAGTAGCAGATACTAAAATTACTTTTTTTTGTCTTCCTGTAATTAAACCATTATTAATCCGGGGACTTTTACAAATCAATTGTAAGTTTTGAAAAGCACCAGTTTTATGATTTCTAAACCTATGGGCTTCATCAGCAATAACCAAATCATACTCTTCTTTTAGCCAATAATTTTGATGGTTAGTGAGGATTTTGTCCAGACTTCCATTAGTAATAAACTTAGTATATTTATCAAGCTCAAAATTTTTAAAAGTTTCTTTCCAGTTTTTTTCTACAGCAGGGGGATAAACAACCAATATTTTTGTATTGTCTCTACCATTTTGCCTTAAAAACTTTTTGGCAACCATGGCTGCAATCACCGTTTTTCCCAATCCCACCACATCGGCTAAAATAAAACCATTATGTTTTAACAGCATATTAAAACCTTCATTTACCGCATCAACTTGATAAGAAAGTTTTTTAAAATTTTCGGGTAAATCACCCAAGGAATCTGGATCATAATCAAGACTATTTCCAAAATATTCCGTTAACATTTTTAGATATAATTCAAATGGTGAGATTTCTGCATTCAAATAACTTTGCTGCTTAATCTTCTTAATATCTACAGGTAATAAATCTATCGATTCTGCCCAAAGTTTTTCAAATTCTGCGGTAGCAAATTGGACATCAGCATATTCATTTAACTGCACATTAAACTCATAATTATAACAATTTCCCCCACCAAGGCCAGCATCCGTAAGATTAGAAGAACCTGCGATTACTGTAGCTGGAGTATGTTCATTAAATGGCTCAGGTCGTAAAATATAAACCTTAGCATGGAGCTTTTTTTGCGGATGTGCTTTTACTTGTATTTTCTGATTAATTATGTCATCAATAAATTGCAAAATACCTTTTTCTGTCTCTTGATCATAATTAGCTTCTGCGATATCTGTTTGAATTTCTTTAATCAAATCTTCCTTTACTTTGGCCTGATTTTTTAAGAATTCAAGCCCTATTTTTTGAGTTTCAGCCAATATTTTGTCAACGTTAATACCTACTAAGATTCTAATTTGGGGAATTTTGTCTAAAAATGGTCTAATTCTAAAATAACCTGACGCTCTAAAATAACCGACTAAAGCATCAAAATAGACCAAATTCGGATTATAAGTAAAAACCCCTTGAAACTTTTTAATTAGGGTATTTTCTTCACTATTAGTAAAAAATTTTGTTGACATATACTATACTATTTACCATAAATGCTGATTTTAATTGACTATCTGAGTAATTATAAGTAGATAGCTCGTTGTTTTGCTGTAGGGGGCAACGGCCGTTGACTCCTACATAATATTGTAGGGGCGAACGGCCGTTCGCCCCTACAGGCAACAATAAACCTGGTTTTTCACAATTAATTTTACTTAGGTACTTATTAAACAAAGTCGTCAATAATTGCTCCCTCTTTTTATTCTTGAAATTCCCCCCTAGGGGTATTTGTTTTGATATATTAGAAAATGTGTTAAAAAATGTAACAAAAATTTATCGCAATTATAACCTTCACCATGACCTTATCTTCCCTTACCAACTATAAAGCCAACACAGCCATAATTGAGACTCCATTGAGAACCTCTTGGCTAGTATTTCTGGGTGCAGCTTTCCTCGTCACTGTACCCGTATTTTTTCAAGCTCCTTTAGTGCGTATTTTACCTTGGTTAAGTTTAATCTTGACCATCGGTTGGGTGGCCTTAGCTTTTTACCTCTATCTAACCAGTGAAAAAACCCGTATTTGGGGTGACTTATTATTCGGCTTTAGTTGGAGTTGGTTAGCAGGCTCAATTTATTGGGGTTGGCTACGTTTTGAACCAACCCTCCATTTACCCGTTGAGGCGATCGGCCTTCCCTTTGCATGTTGGTGTTTATATAAAGGTTGGGGCAAAATCGGCAACTGCTTTTATTTAGGTTCATTATTGGGTACAGGGATCACAGATTTATACTTCTATATAACCGATGTCATCCCCGATTGGCGCGACTTAATGCAAGTTGACCCCACCCTCGCAACCCCCATTTTACAAAATGCCCTACTTAAAGTTCAAACTATCTGGGGTTTTAGTTGGGCCTTAGTATTGGTAAATTTATTATTAGCGATTAGTTTTACTGCTTTACAAAAAAAACAATACGAAGCGATCGCCTTCGGAGGAGCAGTCTTAAGTACAATCTTAGTGGATGGACTTTTTTGGTTAGTTGCTTGTCTGTCTTAAAATTTTACCCTAGGAAAATTCCCTCGTGTCAGGGTAAGCTATTATTGACAATGAACAGTTAAAATTGTTCATTGTTTATTGTTCATTGTTAACTGGAATGACGTAGTGCCAAGTAATCCTTATTTAATTATCCACAATAATCAAGGTAATCTCCGTCTTCCTTTGGTGGGAAGACATTATTGGTCAATTGGTAGAACCAGAGATAATAATATCGTCATTCCAGATCGTTGGATTTCTCGTAATCATGCCATGTTACAGATTACCGAAAAAGGTAGTTTTTATCTAATCGATTTGGGAAGTCGCAATGGTACATTTTTGAATAAACAAAGAGTCAGCATTCCTGTGACCTTAGAGGATGGTGATCAAATTACCATTGGTGAAAGTGAGATCACTTTTTATGCTTCTGAAATCGACAGCAAAATTGTTCACCGTAGCCAAAATAGCCATCGCGATAGCATGACCTCCATACTTCATGTTCGTCGTCTAATTACCGTTTTAGTGGTCGATATTCGTGACTTTACCATTTTAACTCGCTCCGTGGAAGAGACAGTCCTGTCCTCCTTAATTGGTACTTGGTTTCGTGAAGCGGGTAAAATTATTCGTAATCATGGTAGTTGGGTTGATAAATATATTGGTGACGCTTTAATGGCCGTGTGGTTTCATACCGAAGAAGAAGAAGAAGTTAGCAAAGAAGAAATACTCAAAATAGTTCAAGCACTCCATGAACTTAATCAGATGACTCAAGAATTAAGCAGCAAATATCCCCTTCCCTTCCGCTTAAAAATAGGAGCAGGGATGAATACCGGTTATGGAATGGTGGGTAATACCGGTAGTGGCGATCGCCCTGATTATACCGCCATCGGAGACACAGTCAATGCGGCCTTTCGACTAGAATCGGCCACCAAAGAAATAGGAAAAGATCTCGTTTTTGGCGAAACCAGCTATAATTCTTTGGCGAAAATACCACCAGCGCAACAATGTTTCCAAAATTATCACATCACCTTAAAAGGTTATGAAGAAGAACAGCAGATCTACGCCTCGACTTTTGATAGTTTAGAACTATTTTTAATCAGATATTTCAAAAAAAGCACTTTGGGGAATTGACCATTAAAAATGGTCAACCAAATTTACCTCAAAAACTTCCGCAAAACAACGAATAACCTCCTCTCTTACTTCGGCCACGGTAAGATGGGGGATAAATTGAGCCAGACTACCGACTGGTTTATCGCGAATACCACAGGGAATAATCTGGCTAAAACCCGTCAAATCAGGACAAACATTTAAGGAAAAACCGTGCATTGTCAGCCAACGACGAACCGAAATACCCATGGCCGCCACTTTGTGACCTTCTAGCCAAACTCCCGTTAACCCAGAAAGGCGATCGCCTTGTAAATCAAAACTTCGTAACACCCGAATAATGACTTCTTCCAACTGTCTGAAATACCAATGGAGATCAGTTTGATAGAAATGTAAATTTAAAATTGGATAAGCGACCAACTGACCGGGACAATGATAAGTCACCTCACCTCCGCGTTCAATACGATGGATTTCCCCATGAGAATCACCGTCTGCAAACTTAACAAAATCGAGACTTGAACCACGCCCCAAAGTATAAACAGGGGGATGTTCCAACAATAACAAGAGATCGGGCAAATTCGGATTATCTAACCTTTGCTGATGGTATTGCTGTTGTAATTGCCAAGCCTTTAGATAAGGTATTAATCCTAAATTAACTAATAAAACCGATCTTTTTGAATTATTTATCATAAATTAAGCCAAGATTGAGAAATGTAAAGGAATGCAAAGGAAAATAAAGAGAAATTACAAGATTATGTTTTAAGGAAGACAAAGTGATAATCTAAAAGTAAGGAGAAAAAAAGGAGGACAATCGGATCAGCGAAATTCTCGGCTTATCAGACCCAAGAAACCCTACATTTTGAAAAACGATCTCAAAAGTGCTTTTCAAAATCACCTCAGAGTCAAAGAGAACAAATGGTAGCTAAAAATAAGTCATTTAGTGGTAGCATAGATGAATAAAGGAAAAAGGACTGGCCAATTAAAGACAAAGATCACCAAGAAGATTCGTAATTGAAACCTATCTTTGATCAAGATAAGTAGCCAATTTATCGTATTATAAAAAATCGGTCAAATTTTCGCAGCAGAGCAGAGATTGAGAAATCTTGCAAGTTTTCATCTCTTAATGAAAACTTAAGTGAGCTACATAGGAACAGAAAATCTAAATTATTAGTTCGCTTTCGTGCTTGCTTTTCACCACCACTAAAAATTAAAACATGGAGTATCTATTATGAAACTTTTAATCCAAGGAAATAATATTACAGTTACCGAATCAATTCACGATTACGTTCAAGAGAAAGTAGAAAAAGCAGTCAAGCACTTTCAAAATATCACCACGAAAGTTGATGTCCATTTATCTGTAGCTCGTAATGCTCGCATTAACGATAAACATAAAGCCGAAGTGACCGTCTATGCTAATGGTACAGTCATCAGAGCTCAAGAAGGCAGCGAAAACTTGTACGCTAGTATTGACCTCGTCTCCGATAAAATCGCCCGCCAACTGCGCAAATATAAAGAAAAACATTTAAGAAAGAATCATGACCATGACGACATCGAAGAATTAGCCATTGAAACGCCTATTGTTGAGAATTTAATCGGCGATCGCGAACCCGAACTTCCCGCCGAAAGCGTCAGAATGAAATATTTTGCAATGCTGCCTTTGACCATTGAAGAAGCTTATGAACAACTGCAATTAGTTGACCATGACTTTTATATGTTCAAGAATTCTGCAACCGGTGAAATCAATGTCATTTACATTAGAAATCATGGCGGTTATGGGGTAATTCAGCCACGTCAAAACAACGATTAGTTAAGCAAAAAACTAGGAATCTAATCAAAAACACCAAGAAACAGAATTGCCTCTATCATAATAGGTTATTCTGTTTTTTTTTTCGAATGTTACTACAATCTCCCTAGAAGGAAGCTAGTAACCATAAAGTAATTATGATATGATCGAATTGATAAAAATTATTCTCACTAAGAAAACATTAATCAAAAAACAAAGTCACAAAATTATCACATAATTTTAATGAATGAAATCAGTGGATACAAAACAAAGTAATATAGATAAAATCATAGCAGAATTTAACACCTGTAATGAACTAAGGTTGAAAGGAAAATTAGAGATCACAAATCCTCCATCCAAGTCGTGGATATTTTATTTTCTCTTAGGTCGAGTGGTTTGGTCCACGGGGGGAGTTCATCCTGTGCGACGTTATTTTCGACATTTAACTAATAATTGTCAAGACATTGATATTAATAAATTACGTTTTCGAGCTAGTGAATTAAATCAGAATTATTGGGACTATAAAGTTCTTAATATTTTACATAAAAGGAAAAAAATCGAAGTCGAAACCGTAGTTAGCATTGTTGATAATACCTTAGAAGAAATACTTTTTGAGATGATCCAACAAGCAGAAACAGGTTCACAAACAGATTTATCCTTAGCTTGTGTTCGGAATGAACAGGAATTAATTGACACTCCCATTACCATCAGTAGTGCGGAAAAATTTGCCCATCAAATAAAAAAAGTGCAAAAACAATGGCAAATGTGGGATGAAGCCGGATTAAGGAATGTTTCCCCGAATTTAGCCCCCATTTTAAGAAAACCAGAGGAATTAAAAGCACAAAAGGGAATTAATGAGCGCATTTATAAAACATTTGTTACCTTAATTAATGGTAAATTCACCTTGTTTGATTTGTCAATAAAAATGAAACAAGGAATTTTGCCTTTAACAAAATCATTGCTTCCTTATATTAAAAAAGGAATTATTGACTTAATCGAAGTTCCCGATTTAGCTTTGCCCGTTCTACAAGAAACTAATCAAACAACTTTAATCCAAAAACCAGACGGAAAAAAAGGTTATTTAATCGCTTGTATTGATGATAGTCCTCAAATCTGTCAAATATTAAACCATATTATTACCAAAGCTGGTTATCGGTTTCTGGGTATACAAGACTCCGTGCAGGCATTAGGCGCTTTAATAGAACATAGGCCCGATTTAGTGTTCCTTGATTTAGTCATGCCAGTTGCCAATGGTTACGAAGTATGCTCTCAAATTCGGCGCGTCTCGATTTTAGCTGATACCCCAGTGGTTATTTTAACGGGTAATGATGGTTTAGTGGATCGAGTGCGAGCTAAAATGGTGGGGGCTAATGATTTTATGGGAAAACCCGTAGAAGCGGAGAAAGTGTTGGCGATGATTCAAAAACACGTTTTAGCAACACATACGGAATCGAATCAGGCCGAACTTAACTGAGATTACTAAACAATGCTAAATTAAACTTAAGACGATGGTTATCAATCATCTAATCTCGCCTTAATTACAAAATCACAGTAAAAAATTTTTGCTTAATAGGAAAAAAATTGATTATGGCTACAGTATTAATTGTTGAAGATAGTATGACGGATTTAGAAACCGCAACCCGTTATTTACAAAATGCTGGTTTTAATGTCATTGTGGCCAAAAGTGGTCCAGAAGCAGAACAAAAAATAGCTCAAACATTACCGGATGTAATTATTTTAGATATTATTTTGCCTGGCCAAAGTGGTTTTGAATTGTGTCGGGAATTTAAGAAAAATTCAGCCACAAAAAAAATACCGATCATTCTTTGTTCCACCAAAAATAGTAGCGTTGACCAAATGTGGGGCAGAGAATTAGGCGCAGATGCCCATTTAGCCAAGCCCGTATCACAAACGGAGTTGGTCAGCACAGTGCGTCAACTAATTTAAGGTTTATGAACTTATGTAAAGGTTAATTAAAATGTCTTTAATTAAAGCTCCGACCCAGCTACAATCAGAACAAAAATTATTAAGTTTTAAATTAGGTGAAAAAGATGTAGCGGGAATACCTTTAGAATCGATTATTGAAGTATTCCCGTTTTCCTTAAAAGAAATTCTGCCTGTTCCGGAAGTACCAGAATGTGTACTTGGTTTATATAATTGGCGTGGGGAAATGCTTTGGTGGGTTGATTTAGAACATATGTTAGGAATGCCCCCCTTAACAAATAGTTCAAATTCCGTGTCAACTCACATGGCCATGGTAATTCAAGTACAAGAAAAAACTTTAGGTTTATTAATTAGAGAATTACTTGATATTGAATTACTCGATTTAAGACAAATAAAAACACCGACACTGGGGTTATTTCCGGGGCAATTATTACCGTTTTTAGCAGGTTATTTTTTAGACGAAAATCAGGAAACTTTAATTAGTTTTGATCCAGTGGCCATTGTGGAATCTTCCCTCTGGAAAAGAAGAAATTATTAAAAATAGCAAACATCATCTATTGAAAGTATAGTTTAACAAGGTAAGAAGATAATAACTATCAACTATCAACTATCAACTATCAACTATCAACTATCAACTATCAACTATTTAAGAGGTCATAGCGATGACAGTATCAACTCAAAGAGTACCAAAAAGATTAGTCAATACTATTGCTAAAGAAGAAGGAGTTTCTGATAATCCTTTTCGTGATTTACGTCGTAAATGGGGGGCGATCGCCTTACAATTACAAAACGCAGAAACTTGGGAACAATTATTAAAAAATACCACCAAAGCAGTCAGGGAAACTTTGGACTGCGATCGGGTTTTAATCTATCAGTTTAAAACCGAAGAAACCGGGGTAGTATTAGCAGAATCAAGGACAACAGGTTGGACTCCAGCTAATGGTGAAACCTTACCTGCTACGACTTTTGGTTTTGATAGTACCGAAGATTATTTGCGGGAAGAAGTGGTAATTATTAATACCACAGATGAAGGATTAACTCCTTATCAATTGCAGTTATTGGCGAATTTTCAAGTCCAGACAAGTTTAAGTATTCCTATTATTAATCACGGCGAAGTTTGGGGGTTATTAGTATTACAAGAATGTCGGGAAAGTCGGGAGTGGGAGGAGTTAGATATTACCCTGCTTTATCAAGTTAGAAGTGAACTTTTATTGGGGATTGAACGGACAGACTTTAAAACTCAAATGCGGGAATTGAGCGAAGGAAAAGAAACCGCAACGGGGATTATTGAAAGGATTAGAGATTCCGTTGATTTAGATAAAATTCTCAAAATAACCACCAAGGAAATGAGAAATTTGTTAAAAACAGATCGGGTGGGAATTTATCGTTTTAATCCTGATTTTACCGGTGAATTTATTGTGGAATCCGTGGGAACAAATTGGACTCCTTTGGTGATTTCTGAGCAAGAAGGTGAGGCTTTTACTGATAATATTAGTAATTGTGATGCCATTACTCGCTTAGCTTTGGCTACTTCTAGTAATAATGGTAATCAGGTTAAGGTTGCTGATACCTATTTGCAAGATAATAAGGGTGGAAGATTCCGCACTCGCCAAGCTTTTGCGATTAATGATATTTATGAGGAGGGTTATAGCGATTGTTATCTGGAAATTTTAGAAAAATTTGAAGCCCGAGCCTATGTTCATGCGCCCATTTACCACCATAATAAATTGTGGGGCTTTTTAGCTTGTTACCAGAATTTGGGACCCCGGACTTGGAAGGATTATGAAGTCAAATGGGTGATTCAAATTGCGGGACAACTGGGATTAGCACTGCAACAAGCGGAAACCCTTGACCAACTTAAGATTCAAGGTGAAAAATTAACTTTGTTGGCCGAACAGGAACAAGCTGTTAATCGGGTTAGTAATCGCCTTTTTGCAGCGGATGATTTGAAGGATTTATATCATACCACCGCTAAAGAAATTCGGGCGATGTTGAAAAGCGATCGCGTTTGTATCTTCCACTATCTCGATGATTACCGCGATGGTTGTTTGTTGGGAGAGGACCAAAATCCGGTTTATCCTTCACCCATGACTGAAAAAGTCCATGACCCCTGTTATGGTCCTTTTGTGGAAAAGTATAAACAGGGTGCATTCCGCGCCATTACAGATATTCGCAATGGCGATTTAATTAATTGTGTGGTGGATTTACTCTCTCGCTATGAAGTGAAGGGTAGTTTAAATGTTCCTTTGATAATTAATGACCAGTTATGGGGTTTAATTTGCGTTCATCAATGTGATAGTCCCCGGGTTTGGCAAGACAGTGAAATTAGTTTTGTTCAGCAAATTGCGGCGCAATTTAATTTAGCTTATCAGTTAAAGGAACAGTCGGAGAAAACCACTCGATTGGCCAACCAAGAACAAGCTTTAAATCGGATTATTAATCGTTTATATTCGGCCGATACTCTCCACAATCTTTATCAAATTGCGGCGCGGGAAGTTCGTTCTATTCTTCATTGCGATCGCGTCTGTGTCTTTCAGTATCTCGATAATTACCATGATGGTTGTTTGCTCGGAGAGGACCAAAATTCCCGTTACCCTTCACCCATGAAAGCAAAAGTCCATGATACTTGTTATGGTCCTTTTGTGGAAAAATATAAACAGGGTACAGTCAGAGCGATTACGGATATTAACAATTCTGATTTGATCGATTGTGTCGTGGAATTACTCTCACCTTTTGGAGTCCGTGGTAGTTTAAATGTTCCTTTGATTATTAATGAGCAGTTATGGGGACTTTTTTGCATTCATCAATGTGACGGTCCCAGGGAATGGCAAGAAAGTGAAATCGAATTGGTGAAAAAAGTCGCCATGCAGTTTAGTCTTGCTTTTCAATTTAAGTCGGAAAGTCAAAGATCGACTCAATTGGCTAAACAAGAGCAAACTATTACTAAAATTAGTACCCGCATTTTTGAATCTTTGGAATTAGACACCATTTTTACGACCACAGCCCGGGAAACTCGGTTACTGTTAAATTGCGATCGCGTGGCGGTATTCCGCTTTAAACCGGAAACTGCCTATTTGGAAGGAGAATTTGTGGCTGAAGACGTACAAGCGGGCTATTCTGCCTCCAAAGGGCGAATTTATTATGATGAAAGATTCCCCGAACACGTGGATAAATACCGTAGTGGAGTAATTCAAGCAATTCCCAATATTCATACCTCGACTCTGACCCAATGTCACATCGATCAGTTGGCTAGTTTTGAGGTGATTGCTAATTTGATTGTACCATTGTTGGTGGAGGAAACATTATGGGGCTTTTTGTGTATTCACCAATGTAGCGGACCACGCAATTGGACTGATGAGGAGGTACTGTTTGGGAAACAAATTGCCTCTCAGTTTAACTTAGCTTTGCAACAGGAAGCCTATGTGACTAAGCTTAAAGACCAATCGGAAAGATTGGCGGACTTAGCAAACAGAGAAAGAAACGCCAAGGAATCTTTGCAAATGGGGGCAATTAATTTATTAAGGGCTGTCAGACCAGCTTTAGACGGTGATTTGAGGGTAAGAGCTCCCATTACGGAAGATGAATTAGGAACGGTGGCCGATTCCTATAACAATACTTTACAATCTCTGCGCAAAATTATTATTCAAGTGCAGGAATCCGCTCAAAAAGTGGCCACCACTTCTCAGAATAGTGAGACATCCATGGTGACTCTGACTAAGTTGGCACAGGATCAGTTTCAGGAAATTAGTAAATCTTTGGAAAAAATTGAGCAAATGGGACGCTCTACCCAAGCAGTGGCGGAAAATGCTCTTTTAGTCGAAAATGCGGTCCAAAAGGCCAATAACACCGTTAAACTGGGTGATAATGCCATGAACCGGACGGTGGAAGGTATCCAAGTTATTCGTGATACTGTGTCCCAAACCAGTAAGAAAATTAAACGCTTGAGTGAATCGGCCAATAAAATTTCGAAAGCGGTTAGTTTGATTAGTAATTTGGCGACTCAAACTAATGTACTAGCGTTCAATGCGGCGATCGAGGCAACTCGCGCTGGGGAATATGGCAAGGGGTTTGCGGTGGTGGCCGATGAAGTGCGATCGCTGTCTAAACAATCCGCCGCTGCGACCACGGAAATTGAAAAATTAGTACAAGAAACCCAAGCGGAAACCATGGAAGTAGCGAACGCTATGGAACAAGGTATTCAACAAGTAGTTGACGGTACAAACTTAGTTAATGAAACTCGTCAAAGTTTGAATGAGATTGTGGCAGCAACGGCGGAAATTAGTAAGTTGGTTGTTGGTATTACCAAGGCAACCCAGCGACAAAAAGAACAATCCCAATCGGTAACTGAAGTTATGCAGGGTGTGGCGGAAATTTCTAACCAAAGTTCGGAAAATTCCTTGGAAATGTCTGCTTCCTTCAAGAGGGTGTTGGCTACTGCTCAAGAATTGTTGGTAACGGCCGGCCAATTTAAGGTCAATTAACATTTGCTAATTGGGGATAATTAAATAGTAATTAGATTGCCAAACAATATACTAATTACTATAATTAATTACCCTATTACTTCGTAGTTAAATTGTTAAGATTTCTCACGCAAAGGCGCAAAGGCGCAAAGAAAGACGCAAAATTTGTTAGGGAACAATTTTATGGTTTTTACCGCTAAACAATTCGCCGAATTAATGCCTGATGCTTCCCAATTAGAAAGTGATGAACCACCCATGGGAAGTAGCGAACATTATGCACAATTACTGTTATTAGTTACCTGTTTAGAATGGTTATGGCGCGATCGCAATGACTATTTTATCGGTGCTAATTTAACGATTTATTTTAGCAAACAACAATTGAAAAATAGGGATTTTCGAGGTCCTGATTTCTTCTTAGTTAAAAAGACAGACAAAAAACCTCGTAAATCTTGGGTAGTTTGGGAAGAAAATGGGAAATATCCTGATTTAATTATTGAATTATTATCAGATTCTACGGCTTCTGTCGATAGGAATTTGAAAAAAGAACTTTATCAAAATAGTTTTAGAACTCCTGAATATTTTTGGTTTAATCCCGAAGATTTAGAGTTCGCAGGTTTTCGCTTACAAAATGAGAAATATCAACCAATTTTAGCTAATGAAAATGGCTTTTTGTGGAGCGAAAGTTTGGGTTTATTTTTGGGGGTTTATGAGCAGAAATTACGCTATTTTACCATCGAAAAAATCCTAGTCCCCACACCCCAAGAAGCTGCTTTACAAGCTCAAGAAAGAGCCCATAAATTAGAGGCTAAATTGCGATCTTTAGGACTCGATCCTGACCAATAATTAATAATTGATAATTATTAATTTATTAATTATTTTTAACTAAAAATACTGGTAATTGATAACTGGTAACTGATAACTGATAACTGATAACTGATAACTGATAACTGATAAAGATTATGATTGACGATCCAGAGATTAGACAGCAGGCCTATAATTATTTTATTACTGAGTCTCAGGAACTTTTGCAAGTGATTGAGCAGGAGTTGCTGACTTTACAGGATGATTATAGCACGGCGAAAATTCATAGTATTATGCGCGCTGCCCATACGATCAAGGGTGGTGCAGCCAACGTTGAGCTAAATACCATTAAAAAGGTGGCCCATTCCCTCGAAGATATTTTTCGCGGGTTGTATAATCCGGATATTGTCATTGATCAGGAGTTGATGACTTTATTGTTGGAATCCTATGAATGTTTATACATTCCTCTGATAGCTGAAATGTCGGGCAATCGGATCAATGAAGATGAGGTTTTAGAACGTTCGGCCAGCGTTTTTGCTAAGTTACAGGATAAGTTGGGAGATAGTTTTGGCGATCAAGCTCATATTCCCACTTCGGTGGAATTGGGTTTTGATGTGGCAAAATCGATCTTTGAAATGGGTGTGGGCCAACGGATTGAGACCATTTCCCGTAGTGTGGAAAAGGGAGATTTACACGACTTAACCCAGGTGCTCCATTCTGAGTCGGAAGTTTTTATCGGGTTGGCCGAATCTTTGAATTTACCCGGTTTTCAGTCGATCGCCCAAGCTACTTTGGCCGCTTTGGATGCCCACCCCGACAATGTGTTGAAAATAGGAGAAGTTGCTTTAGCTGACTACAAAAAAGGCCGCCAATTGGTTTTAGATGGCGATCGCACTGAGGGGGGAAAACCGTCAATAGCGTTACAAAAATTGGCTCAAGGAGAGATAATAATTGGGGATGTAGAAGAGGAAAATGAACCCGAAAATAAGCCCGAAAATAAGCCCGAAAATTCCCTCAATTCTGAGTTTTTAACTGCGTTATATCCAGAATCTTTGCAATTAGAATTAGCTAAGTTTACTGAGGTTGCTACTAAGTCGGAAAAGCCAGAGAAAATACAGTTTTATCGCCAAATAATTGATTATATTTTGGGTTGGTTTTATCACGGTAAAGATCGGGAAGTTAATGAACTTAAATTAAGCTTATTATTTGAGTCTAATTTGTTAGAAAATACCGAATATATTGGGGATTGGTTAGAGTTTTTTATAGATGCGATCGAGGAGAAAAATGAGAGTAACAGTTTAAGATCGTACAGAAAATGGGCTGTTTTTGCAGCGGTAGCATCGGTTAATAAATATGTAAATAACCAAAATGAAAAAATTAATAACTTTCTGCAAAACTTAATTAAAAAAGCGGGACAGGAATATAAAAATAATAGAGCTGTTTCCCCGGAAGAAAAAGAACAGTTTTTTGCGCCAAAATGTGAGCAATTTTTGTTAGCAACTAAGCAAAAAAATGAGGATGAAGAAGAGTTCTTAGATTCAATTTGGGGTCTTGATAGTTTAGGTGATGACGATTTAATTAGCCTAGAAGATGAAGCAAACATAGAAGAAAAAAGTTTATCTTTAGTTACCGCAAATCAAGAACAAAAAATAGAAAAAATAGCGGAAATTCAGGTGGTTCAAGGGGAAAAAATCCCGGAAATAAAAACTACTTTAGAACGGAAAAAAGAGCCCGAATTTAGAACAGACAATGAGGCCTTTAAACCGGAACAAAGAGGACAAAAAGATAACAATCTTAGCCGTCAATATGTAAGAGTTGATGTGCAGGGTTTGGAACGTCTTAATTATCTTGCAGGTGAATTACTCATTAATCAGAATAGGCAAGCTTTAGAGGATGAAAAAATAAGGCAAGCTGCTCAAGAATTGTTGGTAAATTTGCAAAAACACCAGCAAACTTTGAATAAATTACGGGATGCTTCGGAATTAGCGGGAATTAGTCAGTCGATTAGGAAAACTCAGACTAAATTGAGTGAAACTAATGGAGATTCCACGCTAAATACTTTGGTTTTAGAGAAACCCGATTTTAATCAAAAGTTAGCTTTGGCCGGTTTTGATGCTTTGGAATTAGACCAATATACGGAATTTCATCTTGAGTTACATTCTGCTTTACAGGAAACTGTCCAATTAGAAAAAACAACGGAGTTAATTGAGTTATTAACTAAGGAATTAACCCAAACTTTGGAAAAACAACAGCGTTTGTTAGCTAATGTTCGAGATGATTTGTTTGAAGCGAGAATGTTACCTATTGGTACTCTTTTAAGTCGTTTTACTCAAATGGTGGAAAAATTAGCCAAAGTTTATGGCAAGTTAGTCGAGTTGAAAGTTACCGGGACTGAGGTATTAGTCGATAAGGCGATCGCCGAAAAATTGTATGCTCCTTTGTTGCAGTTGGTCAGAAATGCTTTTGATCACGGGATTGAATTACCCGCCGAACGAAAACAAAGGGGTAAACCGGAAATGGGTTTAATTCATCTTTGTGCTTATAATCAAGGTAGTCAAGCGGTAATTGAAGTTAGAGACGATGGCCAAGGGTTGAATTTTGACAAGATTCGTCGTCGTGGAGTGGATGCTGGCTTATTACCCAATGATCCCTGGGCCGGAGGAACAGGTCAGGTTTCGGGTCGCGAAGAATTGACCGAGTTATTATTCCAGTCCGGTTTTTCCACTGCACCTCAGTTGAGCGAAATTTCAGGACGGGGTGTTGGCCTAGACATCGTGCGATCGCAAATCGAATCCCTCAAAGGTTCAGTGAATATTCAATCATCGCCCCAGGGTGGAACGGCCTTTATTTTACAAATACCATTTTCTATGACTACTGCTAAATTAATGTTAGTGCAAGCTGAAGGAACAATCTATGCTCTGTTATTAGATAGAATTGAAAAAATTGTCCTTCCCTTTAGAGATCAAGTTCGACAAACCGAGGGCAAAAAAGTCCTTCATTGGGATACCGGAGGCGATCGCCAAATCATCGGTGTGCGCAATATTTCTGATTTAATCAGATACAACCGGCCCATTGTCCACCAGATGATTTATGACAGGGAAACTGCTCCCATGAAACCTTTATTGTTGATTCGTTCCCAACAGGAAGTCATGGCTTTGGAAGTTGATGAAATTATCGGGGAACAAGAGTTGGTCATTCGGCCGGTGGGAAGTGCGATCGCACCTCCGGAATACGTCTGTGGTTCAACAGTAATGGGAGATGGTAGTTTAGTTCTCGTGATTGATAGTTCAGTTTTGGTAGATAATTCATCGCAGCTAACACAGGGTAACTTTTTATCAGGAAGTTATACCCCAACGCGACTTTTACCAGGGGGAAATCAGGAAAATCCCGAATCTACCTTAATTTCTCAGTTAAAAAATAGCTCAAATCAAGGGCGAAATATTCCTGACAAGTTAAACAAAGTCTTAGTTGTGGATGATGCCATCAGTGTTCGTCAAACCTTAAGTATGACTTTGGAAAAATCTGGTTATCAAGTCTGTCAGGCCGAAGATGGACTTGATGCGTTAGAGCAATTACGCAAAAATCCTGAAGTTGGCGTAATTGTCTGTGACCTAGAAATGCCAAGAATGAACGGTTTTGAGGTGTTGAGTAATATTGCCCAAGATCCCGTGTTATCAAAAATTCCCGTAGTGATTTTAACCTCCAGGAGCAGCGAAAAACACAAAAAACTGGCCCAGGAATTAGGCGCAATTGCTTACTTTACCAAACCCTATTCCCAACAGGAATTTATGGACAAATTGCAAGAAGTAATGAAAAAAAATCCTAGATAAGATTTATAATAATCTGATCAGGTTCTTTGTTGCGCTTTAGCCCATATTGTTTGCCACAAAAAACTGACTTTAAAGGAGAAATCGATGAATAAAAAATTAGTCTGGTATATCAAAGCACAAATTGGCGTTTTAATGTTTCCTCTGGGACTCTGTTTATTTGGCGAAGCCATCACACAGCGTATTAATGGCCATCCTTGGTTCTGGTGGGGTACAATCAGTTTAATCGTAATTAATGCCGGAATTGGTTTAATGATTGAAAGTGGTTTAATTTCTGGTTTTCCCAAAGATTAATCTTTCTTTGCAAAACTTAATCCCTGGTGTCCTATTTCTGATTAAATGATATTCTAATAATGTTGTTTCTTGTGATAATGAAGGTAATTTTTTATGCAGGTTAATGATCTCGGTTTTATAGCAACTATTTTGTTCGTTCTTGTTCCTACAGTCTTTTTATTAATTCTGTATATTCAAACCTCCAAAGCCCAAAGTTAATCAATGGTTGATAGTTTTTAGTTGGTAGTTTTTATTTTTTAGATTAACTATCAACTGTTAACTATCAATTGTTAATTATCAACTGTTAACTGTTTGTTCTTGCTAACAACACAGGACAATTGGCATTAACTCGGACATAATCCGATAAAGATGTTCCCAATAATCTGTCTAAATCTGGTAAACTTCTCGCTACTGACGGACGACGATCAGGTGAACCTATCATCAATAAATCTACATTATATTCTTCCGCCAAGCTGCATATTTGTTCTGCGGGTTTACCACCAGTCACCACACAACGATAATTAATACCTTGAACTTTTGCTTTATTAATCGCAGCCGCAATAATCGGGTTATTTTCGGTTTCAGTTTTCGATAAAGGTAATAATTCCGGTTTTAAATCAGGGTTAACACGGGCTAAAATTAATTCCACTCCGGGGTATCCTCTCAAGAGGAAAATCGCTAAATCTAAAGCATATTGCGAAGCTGGCGATTTATCCAATGCTACCATCACCCGCTTAATTTTCCTAACAAAAATGTCATCTTTAACCAATAACATCGGGTGATTAGTCAACTGAAACACATACTGACTAACGGAGTTTCCTAAAATTGCCTCTAAACGTTTTAAACCCCGTGAACCCATGATAATTAAATCAGCTTTGGTTTCATCAGCCACTTGACAAACAGTATCCTTTGGCTCACCTTGACGAACTATGGTAGTTACTTTACTCGGATCAAGGTTTAAGTTTTTCATGGTTTGAGCAACTAATTGATTGCCTTCTTCCCATTTTTCAGTCACTCCTTCGGTGGTAACTTGGGGAGAGACCACGTGGAGTATATCAATGTTGGCACTTTGTACAGCCGGTAAATCCAAAAGGACTTTTAACAAATCTTCAGATGGACCACTTCCCGAACCGGCAAATAAAATCTTCTTTAGCATCTTAATTAAACAATTATTACTCGATTATCTCCCTTAGCATACTGCTATTTATGCTGATTACTTTTAACTCGTTTAATAAAACTTAACGACAGTTATCAGTTAACAGTTAACAGTTATCAGTTGACTATTTAGGGTTTACGGAAAAAAGCTGAAAGCTATGTAGATCAAGACTTTCAAGTTGGTTGGACTTGAATTAAGTGCAAGGATTTCAACAAATAATAGTAAAAAACCTTACATTTACTGGGATTAATCAAGATTTTTGCTCGTCAAAAGACGCGGTCAAACTATCAACTATCAACTATCAACTATCAACTCGCCCTCACCAGCCATTTATTCAGCAAACCCTATTTAGTGACTAGGGGGTACAAGACACACCCCCTACCTGATCTTAACCGTCGAGTTTGGCCGTTAATAATTGGTTGGTTAATTTAGGATCAGCACGACCGTTGGTTTTTTTCATCACCTGACCGACAAAAAATCCTTTTAAATTGGTTTTTCCACTGCGATATTTTTCCAATTCACTGGGATGATTCGCGATAGTTTCCTCAATTATTTTCTCCAATTCCCCCGTATCAGAAATAGAAATTAACCCTTTTTTCTCGACTAATTCTTTTGCTGAACCTCCATTTATTAGTAATTCGGGTAAAATATCTTTGGCGATTTTTCCGCTAATGGTATTATCCTCAATTAAACTTACTAATTCCGCTAAATTGGCCGGAGTTAAAACCAAATCTTTGATATTGATATTATTTTTATTGCGGTAAGCTGCAATATCACCCATGACCCAATTTGCAACCAGTTTGGCGCTACTACCAGTGGCGATCGCACTTTCAAAATATTCGGCCACATCCCTGTCATCCGTCAAGATCCGTGCATCATAGGCCGATAAACCTAAGTCGGACTCGTAACGAGTTCGTTTTTGGGCGGGAAGTTCGGGTAATTGCGATTTCCACAGTGTTAATTGTTCTTTTGTTACTTCCATGGGGGGTAAATCAGGTTCGGGGAAATAACGATAATCGCTAGAACCCTCTTTAAGACGCATACTGATGGTACATTGGGACCCTTCTTCCCACAGTCGCGTTTCTTGGTAAATTGGTTCACCCGTTTTCAAACATTCAATTTGACGCTCAATTTCATAATCGATCGCCTTTTGAATCGCACTAAAGGAATTCATGTTTTTTATCTCAACTTTAGTGCCGAATTGTTCTTGACCAACGGGTCTAACAGAAATATTCACATCACAACGCAATGAACCTTCCTGCATATTACCATCACCAACGCCCAAATAACGTACAATACGGCGTAATTCCGAGGCGTATTCAGCGGCCTCTTCACCACTTCTGATATCTGGTTCAGAGACAATTTCCAACAAAGGGACCCCAGTACGGTTAAAATCGACCAGGGAGTGGGTAGATCCCGAAAGGCGATCGCTGCCCACGTGGACTAACTTACCAGCATCCTCCTCCATGTGAAGACGGGTGACACCAATTTTTTTGCGAGTGACTTCCTTAGTTTTTTTATCCGTAAGTTCGATTTCTAACTGGCCATGTTCTACAATGGGGAGATCAAACTGGGAAACTTGGTAATTTTTCGGTAAATCGGGGTAAAAATACTGTTTTCGGTCAAATTTACTGTAGGGAGCAATTTTCGCCTCCAGAGCCAACCCCATTTTGACGGCTGCTTCTAATACCTTTTCATTAAGAACAGGTAAAACCCCCGGATAACCGAGACAAATGGGGCAAACTTTGCTATTCGGGTGTTCTGGGTCAAATTCCGTGGAACAATTACAGAAAATTTTAGTGTTTGTGTTCAATTGACAATGGGTTTCTAAACCAATAACGGCTTCGTATTGAGTTTTTGTTGCTACTGTTGTTGTCATAAGCTGAATTTAAGTTAATATAATTTACCTAATTATAAGATCTAAAATACCAGATATCGTAGTTAAATAGTAAACTAAGAAAAAGATATTAACTACAAAAATGAACACAAATAAGAAAATTTTGGCCTTGGATTTTGACGGAGTAATTTGTGATGGTTTACTGGAATATTTTGAGACAAGTAAACGAACATATCAAGAAATTTGGCACTCAGAAAATAGCGCACAAATAGAGCAGTTTAGAGAGCCATTTTATCGTTTACGACCCGTGGTTGAAACTGGCTGGGAAATGCCCCTTTTATTACGTTGTTTAAGTTTAGGAATTAGCGAACAATCCATCTTTGAAAATTGGCATTTAATCGTAGAAAATACTGTTAAAACTGAGAATTTAGACCCCAAATTATTAGGTCAAAAAGTGGATCAAGTTCGGGATAATTGGATTAAAACTGATGTCAATAACTGGTTATCTTTACATCGACTTTACCCCGGAATTAAGGCAAAAATTAACCAATTAATTAACCAAAATATGACCATTTATATTGTTAGTACCAAAGAAGGACGTTTTATTAAAGAAATTTTACAACAGGAAGCTATCATAATACCTGAAAACCAAATTATTGGCAAAGAATGTCAGCGTAAAAAGCCTGAAACCCTCCGATTAATATTAAAAGATAATAACACCAATCCTGAAAATATGTCCTTTATTGAAGATAGAATTGAACCTTTAGAAAGAGTACATCAAGAAGCAGATTTAAAGGGAATTAATTTATCTTTAGCTACTTGGGGTTATAATACAAAACTAACCCATTTAAGGGCAAAAAATTTAGGTTTTATTAATCTTTTAACCTTGGAAAATTTTACCAGTATTAGTTAAGTTACCAAAATTCAGTACCTCACAAAAAATAAACAAGGTTTGTTGTGGTGTCTCTCACTCTGGTAGCGCTAAAGCGCAACAACAAACCTTTACATTTCTATAATTAAATTAAATTAATTCTCCATTGTTAATTGCTAATTATCCCTAGTTAATTGTCATTAAATTTAAACTTTTTTTCCGCTTTGACCCTATATTTTATTACAATAACTACAGTAAAATGGGCTTAAATAAGTGACCTAAAATACTAACTCACTATTGATAAATTTATGAAACTAGCAACCCGATTAAGTGATGTGATTCCCTCGGTAACTTTGGCGATTGCGGCCAAGGCCAAAGCCATGAAAGCCGAAGGTGTTGATGTCTGTAGCTTTAGTGCCGGTGAACCCGATTTCGATACTCCCGATCATATCAAAGAAGCGGCCAAATTGGCTCTGGATCAAGGTAAAACTAAGTATGGTCCATCCAGTGGTGAACCTAAATTGAAAGAGGCGATCGCCAAAAAGTTGAAAACTGACAACAATCTTGACTACAAAACCGAAAATATCATGGTCACCAACGGAGGTAAACATTCCCTCTACAACCTCATGATGGCCTTGATTGAAACAGGAGACGAGGTGATTATTCCCGCACCTTATTGGTTGAGTTATCCAGAAATGGTAAGATTGGCCGAAGGAACTCCGGTTATTGTAGCGACAACAGCAGAAAATGACTATAAAATTACCCCAGAACAGCTAAAACAGGCAATTACGCCTAAAACTAAGCTATTTGTCCTTAATTCCCCTTCTAATCCTACCGGTTCGGTGTATTCTCCCGCCGAAATTAAAGCTTTAGCTGAAGTTATCGTCGAAGCTGATATTTTTGTCGTTTCCGATGAGATTTACGAGAAAATCCTCTATGATGGCGCTGAACACCTCAGCATAGCAGCCTGTGGACCAGAAATATTCGCTAAAACCCTGATCAGTAATGGGTTTGCTAAAAGTTACTCCATGACTGGTTGGCGCGTTGGTTATATGGCTGGTCCTGTACCTATCATCAAGGCCATGACGAATATTCAAGGCCATGCTACTTCCAATGTTTGTACTTTTGCTCAATATGGGGCGATCGCTGCGTTGGAAAGTTCCCAAGACTGTGTTGCAACGATGCTTCAAGCATTTACCGAAAGAAGAAAGGTGATTATAGATAGAATAAAATCTATGCCAAAAGTTAGTTGTTCCATACCTAGTGGTGCTTTTTATGTATTTATTGATATTAGTCAAACAGGTTTAAAATCCCTAGAATTTTGCGAAAAACTGTTAGAATCTTATCAAGTTGCTGTCATTCCTGGTATTGCATTTGGTGACGATAATTGTATCCGATTATCTTACGCAACTGACTTAAATACGATTAACAAAGGTATGGACCGCTTGGAACAATTCTTGATGTCTTTATAACAATTAACAAGGGATTATCATTAATAATAATCCTTTGTTAATTATCAACTATCAACCTTTAACTATTAATATGAATTACTCCAAAATTTTAGTGGCCTTAGATAAATCTAATTATAGTGATCACATTTTTCAACAAGCATTAAATATAGCTGATCAAGAAAATACAACTTTAATATTATTTCATTGTTTATCAGTTGATACGGGTAATTCAGCACCTTACGGAAATATTTATGGCCAAGAATTAATAAATTTTTCCATTTCTGATCATTTAGAAGATGAAATTAAATCAGTGGAAAACTGGTTAAAAAACTATGCTGAAAAAGCAAAAGAAAAAGGTATTAAATGTGAATATTTATGGAAAATAGGTGAACCTAGTAGTTGGGTTCGCGAAATTGCCAGCAGTTCGGAAGTAGATTTAGTAATTATAGGTAGAAGGGGTTTATCAGGAATAGCGGAATTTTTCTTAGGAAGTGTTAGTAATCATGTCATTCATCATGTTAATTGTTCTGTTTTAGTCGTTCAAAAAACAGTTAATAATTAATTATAAAACGATTTTTTTGTAGTATATTTAATAATTTGATCGCAAATCCAAAATATACTACTAACTTTATATTTAATTAGACCTATTTATTTAGACTCAATTTTTAAGTCAGTATGCTATTATCAACAAATACTTGATAATTACATTTATTATTTTATGTCTTACTTATTTATTAACCAGTATTACAAACAAATAGAAACTATTATCAGACGTGGTGGTAATGACAAAGAGCAATCAATCAAAGTCACTTTTTTAACACTTTTAAATAACTATTGTTCCCGTCGTAATTTTACCGTGGTTGCTGAGTTATAGTGATTCCAATTAAGATTAAAACAGTTGAAAAATAGGTTCGTAGTTGCGCTTTAGCGCTTCTTAGGACTAAAGTCCAACAACAAACTAAAAACTTTTGTTTAATTTTTATTTGGAATTACTATAACTTTAAAGAAAAATCAGAAAAGACCAGACGGAATTATTAAGGATGATGTGGGTTTAGATTTGGGTTATTGGGAAGCAAAAAATCCGGAGATTAACTTAGATCAGGCCATGGAAAATAAGTTTCGTGATGGTTATCCTAATGACAATATTTTATTTGAAAATTCGGTAGTGTATTTTATGTAGTGAAAACTTATTTTTGGCCCTTATTTCCTATTAAAATAAGTGAATTACATCAAAAAAACAGTTAAAACGAGTAATTAAATTAACATAT